>CAZTHW010000265.1:0-3690 GCA_964613595.1 uncultured Desulfobacteraceae bacterium
AAATTGGAAATCCCGGAGGGTTTCAAATTTTAACACCTGAGAATGACTTAATTCCGTTGACAGCCGTTGCATTCATCCGTATATTATTAGATAACACAGTTTTTCCTGGACGACGAAATCAAGATCATGAGCCCCGGAATAATTCCGGGGCTTTTTTATGCTCACGCACAATAAGAGGTTTTATGAGTTTTCAAACATTTCAGTTCCATCCCGCTGTAGCAGCGGGAGTGACAGCAGCCGGGTATAGCGCCCCGACTCCCATCCAGTCCCGTGCGATTCCGCCGATAAAGGCAGGAAAGGACGTCATCGGCCTGGCCCAGACCGGAACCGGCAAAACAGCCGCTTTCGTGCTGCCCATCCTGAACCGCCTCATTTCCGGCAAACGGGGTACCACCAGGGCCCTGATCGTGGCGCCGACCCGGGAACTGGCCGAGCAGATCCACGAAGCCATCCTGGCGCACGGCAAAAAAACCGGCTTGCAAAGCCTGGCAATTTACGGCGGCGTGGCCATCGGCCCGCAGATCCGATCGGCCAAAAAGGCTGATATTATCGTGGCCTGCCCCGGCAGGCTCCTTGACCATATGGGACGCCATACGGTTGATCTATCGGCCCTGGAAGTCCTGGTTCTCGATGAAGCAGACCACATGTTTGACATGGGATTTCTGCCCGATATCCGCCGCATTCTAAAGCAGATCCCGGCAAAGCGCCAGACGCTGCTTTTTTCAGCCACCATGCCGCCGGAAATCAAGCAACTGGCCGGACAAAGTCTGAAGAATCCGGATACGGTCCAGGTCGGGATTACCGCACCGGCAGACACTGTTTCCCATGCCCTTTACCCGGTGGACCAGGGCCGGAAGACCCCGCTTCTGCTGAGACTGCTCAGGCAGACCCGAACCGATTCCGTGCTGGTCTTTACCCGCACCAAGCACAGGGCCAAGCGCCTCGGTGAACAACTGAGCCGGGCCGGCTACAAGACGGCCTCGCTGCAGGGCAATCTTTCCCAGAACCGCCGGCAGAGCGCCATCAACGGTTTCCGGGACGGAACTTATCAGATCCTGGTCGCCACAGACATCGCTGCACGCGGGATCGATATCGCCAACGTTTCCCACGTGATCAATTACGATATCCCGAACACCCCGGACGCCTACATCCACCGGATAGGCCGGACCGGGCGCGCAGCCCACACCGGTGAGGCCTTTACCTTGGTCACTGAAGAAGATAAACAGATGGTACGCGCCATCGATCACGTCATCGGTACCAAAGTCGAGCGCAGAACACTGCCGGATTTCGACTACGAAGCCGGGGCAGCAAAAGCGGACCCGAACCAAGGGGTTTCAAAACCGATTTTCAACAAGCCGGGCAGAAACGCAGTCCCGGGAAAAAAGCGGGGCCCCCGCGGCCAATGAGATGTTTTCAGGCCCGCAATTCCGGGTCTGGATGACGGAATTCCGCGCTGAGGCACGCAGGGAGGGAATATCCGAAAAAACATTGGAAGCGGCACTGCGCGATATCACGCCGGTTAAGCGCGTGATCGAACTTGACCGGAGCCAGCCGGCCAGGCACAGGCCGCATCCCAGGATATACATCGGAGCCCGGACAAGATGCCGGGCCGAGTGGAAGTAATCTTCAACGCACCGGCAGGAGGCTGCAATGGCGCAATTGTTTGAAACCACGGAAATCAACGGCATGACACTGGACAACCGCTTTGTCCGGTCTGCCACATACGAAGGCCTGGCCGCTGATAACGGGGCGGTAACCCCGGAACTCACGGAAATGATGAAGGCCCTGGCCCAAGGCGGTGTGGGGCTGATCATCACCAGCCACGCCTATGTCAGCAAGCCGGGCCAGGCCGGGCCCGGACAGCTTGGCGCGGACAAGGATGAACTGGTGCCCGGACTTACGGAAATGGCCGATGCCGTGCACGCGGCCGGCGGCAGGATCTGCCTGCAATTGGCCCACGCGGGCTATCACGCCTTTACCCGGGCCACCGGCCAGCCCGCGGTTGCCCCTTCGGAGCTCGGTATCTCGCGGTCTGCCAGGCATGTTTTAACAGTAGAAGAAATCGAAAAGATCGGCGAAGGCTTTGCCAGGGCCGCACAAAGGGCCAAAACCGCCGGATTCGACTGCGTCCAGATCCATGCCGCCCACGGATACCTGCTCAGCCAGTTTTTGTCCCCCCATTACAACCGCCGGACCGACGACTACGGCGGATCCATCGAAAACCGGGCGCGCGCGGCGCTCGAAGTGCTGAAGGCTGTCCGGCAGGCGGTGGGCGATTCCTACCCGGTTTTGATCAAAATGAACTGCAGGGATTTCCATGAAAACGGACTGGAACTCGGCGACAGCCTGACAGCCGCGCGGCTGCTCGCAGAAAACGGGATAGACGCCATCGAGATCAGCGGGGGACTGCTCATTAATGAGCGATACATTCCCAGCCGCAAGGGCATTCACTCCGAGGCGCAGGAGGCTTATTTTGAATCAGAAGCCCGGGCATTTCGGGAAAAAATCGATGTCCCCCTGATCCTGGTGGGCGGCAACCGATCCTATGCGGTTGCCCAGCGACTCGTATCCCGGGGCACGGTTGACTACATTTCCATGGCGCGCCCGTTCATCCGCGAACCCGGGCTGATCAACCGGTGGAAATCCGGAGACCCGGAAAAATCCGCCTGTGTATCAGACAACCAGTGTTATAAAGGCATAGAGGCCGGCCTTGGCGTCTACTGCGTGACCGCGGAAAAACAGGCTGACCGCTGACACCCCGGAGCCGGGGCAAGCACGTGATCCGGTCTGTGCCGGTCTATGGCAAGGCGGCGCTTACAGCGTCAAATCCCGTGCGCTCGATCATTTTGCCCATGCGCTCGCCCTTTTTGGCGTTTTCCCGGTAATAGGCAATGACCTGGGCTGTTTTTTCAATCGCCTGTTCATCACTTAAGTCACTGGCCAATTCCGCGGCAATACGGGGGTTGGACCCCACGTTGCCGCCAATGACCAGGGTCCAGCCGTTTGGCTTTCCGAATAACCCCAGGTCCCGGACCCAGGATTCGGCACAGTTGATTTTGCATCCGGATACGGCCATTTTAAATTTTCCCGGGAGCTCCATGCCGTGGTATTTCGAATCCAGCTTCATCCCAATGCCAAGGGCATCCTGCTGGCCGAGTTTGCAAAATGTCGTGCCCGGGCAGGCCCGCACGCTACGCACGCAAAGCCCCACTGCAGCTCCGGGCGACATTCCCAGATCCTTCCAGACATCATCAATGTCCTCCTCCCTGATTCCCACAATGGCAATCCGTGTGGCGCCGGTAATCTTCAGGGTATGGGCATTGTATTTTTCTGCGGTATCAGCGATTTTCCGCAACAGTTCCGGGGTTACCACACCACATGGGATATGGGGGGCTACAGCATAGGTCTCCTTATCCCTTTGCAGAATGGCGCCTTTTTCTCCGAGTTTCAGCATGGTTTCTCCTTTTATCGATTGTTCAGGCAGATCGTCTGGTGCAGGTTATGGCACGAATTGCCCGATTGCAATGAATTTCCGGCATATTTTAACAAAAAAAGAAAATCCGCAGGGCCCCGGCGGTCTGGATCAGGCTTTTTTCATGCAATTTTGATGAATTCGTAAAAAGTCCTGAAACCATTATAATCGCCAGACAATAAAATGATAAGTTTCTGATTTTACTTAACCACTTAATC
>CAZTHW010000266.1:0-3688 GCA_964613595.1 uncultured Desulfobacteraceae bacterium
CTACAAGGCATGGTGGGCGCTGGTGATCTCGGATATCATGGAGGATATCCGCTCGATGATCCTGGCCAATGCAGCTGACGTGGATCAGGCCATGGAAACGTTTGAACAGCAGTGGCAGCCGATCGTGGAGACCATGATTCACGGCAATTACACGCAGCTCATGGCGCGGCTTGAAAACACCGTGGATGTGCTTTCCCGTATCCCCATGCAGAAAAACCCGGCCGATGTACCAACCATCCTGATTACCGGGGAAATTTTCGTCCGCCGGGACGCACTGTCCAGGCAGTTTCTGACCGAGCGGCTGGCCGAAAAGGGTTTTGCCGTGATCTGTTCCCCGGTTTCCGAGTGGATCCGGTATTCGGACTATTGCGTGGAAACAGATGAGAAGAACTGGGGGCGGATGTCGGTGGGCCAGAAGCTCAAGTTCAAGATCCGCCAGATGTTCATGAACCGCTATGAAAAACGCATTTCCGGTACTCTGGCGCGCTCCGGGCTGGTGGATGGCCACCTGGCAGACATCCGCACAATGATTGAAAACGCATCCCCGTATATTTCCCCCAGGCTGGGCGGCGAGGCGATTCTCACGGTGGGCAGCGCGTTGACTGAAATCGCCTCATCGGTTTCCGGGGTGATCGCGATCGGTCCCTTCGGGTGCATGCCCAACCGGGTATCAGAGGCGATTTTAAGCGAGGTCATGACCCGGCGGGACAAGCTTCATATCCCGTGCCGGGAAAACTATCTCGAGCCTGTACTTTCAGAGGTCGACGCTCTGCCGTTTCTGGCAGTGGAAAGCGACGGATCCCCGTTCCCCCAGCTCATTGAGGCAAAACTCGAAGCGTTCTGCCTGCGGGCCCGGCGGCTGCACCAGCGAATGCGTGCGATAAACTGATCTATTCTTTGACATGTCCCACCGGCAGCAGGTAAAGAGGCCGAGTGCTTTCATCCAGGCCGAGGGTGCGGGCCACTCTTGAATCGTCCAATATAGTCTGAAGAACTTCAAAACATCCCGGAATTCAAAGACAAATCATGTATTATCGAAATCGAAAAAATACCGATTTCGACCATGACAACCAATCCTTTGTTTACAGGGTTTGACGATTTAGTAAAAAGTCTTGAAAATGTTTATGCCCGACAAACAGTAAAAATATATGCTTTTGATTTTACTTAAACACTTAATCACTTAAAACTTAACACTGCCTGTAAAAAAGACTTTTTACAGGCTTATCAGGGTTTGATTTGCATTAGAACTGCGGGTTTCCTTGTAAGCTGCAGAATTTGCTTGACACTTTTTTCGGAATTTATCACAAAAAAGTGCTGTGGCTGCGGCCGGAGCAATTTCAGGGCGGGGGAAGGCAAAAAATGGAGCCGGGCATATATATCGCCGGGTCGGGCAGAAACGGCCTGTTTGACGGACTGACACCGGAAGGGCTTGCCGGGCTTCATCCGTCCTGGCAAAGGGATGTTGATCGGCTCATGCCGTGGGATAATACCCGGCTGCCGGTAATCGGGAAATCCGAAGACAGCCTGCCAGCCTGGAAATCCCGCACAGGCCGGGCCGATGCATGCACCCTGGTCTGCGGACGGTGTTCTTCCACCATGGACGGCCTTCGCAGTCTGATCGATACGATCGGTATGGCGCCGTGGGATTGCCTGATCGCGGTGGAGCAGCAAAAGGGCAGGGGCCAGATGTACCGCTCCTGGATTTCCCCGCCGGGAAACCTTTATGCCTCCTGGTATTGGCCGAACCCGGGAGAGATCAACGGAGCGGCTCCCGGCTGGCAGGCAATGGCCTCGCTGATGGCCGGGGAACTTGTGGCCACGGTGCTCGATTCCATGGGCGTCCGGGTATGTATAAAATGGCCCAATGACCTGCTTATCGAGGATCGGAAAGTTTGCGGCATCCTGGTGGAGCACCGTGGCGGCCACCTGATCGTGGGCATCGGCTTGAACCTGGCTTCCGCCCCGCCCATGGAGCAGCTTACGGATGCATTTGCCATAAAGCCGGCAAGTCTGCAGGAACTGGACCTGCAGATCACCCCCCTGGAATTCTGGATGCAGATGCTTGAGATCGGACGCAGCCGGTTTTATCATTTGGTGCAGTCCATGACACCGGCGGCGTTTGTGGCGCTGGTAAAAAAACGTCTGGCATGGCAGGGACACACGATCACCATCCGGATCAGCCGGGATGAGGCCTTTACCGCAGAAATTGCCGGGCTGGCCGCAGACGGCGGCCTGATTATTGAAAAAAACGGTCAAACCCGGATGATCTATAACGGCAGTATCCTGCCGGCGAAAAATGTTCACTTTTAAAGCAATACGTCAAGATGGTGTTATAATTTATTGAAAAATAAGGTATTGTGGCCTCGCCGAGCAACGCGGATCTGTGGGTGGTTTATGCCAGCCCCGGCAAGATCGTGAAAAAGGGCGGGGAGCTGTTTAACCTGTCGATCACAAAGCATGAAAAGGCGGTGTACGCATCAGTGGACGGCATTGTCAGGCGGGTGCTCAAAACCGCGGATTACACAGCGGACAAGAAAATGGTGCCCGTCCGGGAGGGCGAGCTGGTCGTGGAGCTGGCACCGGTGCCCAATTTCTGCACCGCGTGCAGTGCGCCGGTAGCCGGCGAAGATTTCCGCTTCTGTCCTTACTGCGGATCCGGGGTGGAGCAGACACAGCGCGCCGGTCAGCAGGCTTAAACGCCTGGATGCCCCGGCCATTTTTCCAGGTCCACCGGGTATCCCAGGGCTGCGATCCGGCATAGGGCAAAGGCCAGATCCAGCACCGCGGATTTTTTTCCGGCGGATTCATCCACGGAAAACGCGTTGTGCGGCCGGTCGGATAAAATGCTCTTGATAAGCCCGGTGAGCACTGCCCTGGGCCCCACCTCGACAAACGTGCGGATCCCGTCTTCATGCATGTGCCGGATTTCATCGATAAAATTGACCGGCTGCAGCAGGTGTCTGCCGAGCAAGTCCCGGGCGCCCTTATCGTCTGCGGGGTAGGGGGCCGCGGTGGTGTTGGCGTAAACCGGTATGTTGCCAGGAAAAAACGGAACCGATTCCAGGCGTTGTTGAAACGGCGCTGCCGCATCCATGACGAGCCTGGAGTGAAATGCTGCGGACACCGGCAATTTGGCGGATATGATCCGGTTTTTCCGGCAGATTTCACGAATTCTGTCGATTTCTTCCGTGGGGCCGGAAAGGACGCTTTGGGACGGGCTGTTGCGATTGGCCAGCACCAGGTCTGCCCCGTGCTTGCGGATCAAGGTCTCAACTTTTTCCGAGGGAGCGCGAATCGCCAGCATTGCTCCCCGGTCTTCTGAGGCATTTCCGGCCGAGGCCATCAGGCTGCCCCTGGCAACGGACAGGCTCATGAAATCCGTGTTTCGGATTTTCCCCCCGGCCCAGAGGGCAGTTAATTCTCCGTAGCTGTGACCGCACGCGGCATCCGGAAAAACCCCGTGCAGCCTGAGGATTTCCACCATGACATGGCTGATGACCCCGATGGCCGGCTGGGCTACGTCCGTATTGCGCAGGGCCGCCTCGTTGTATGCGGCCGTGTCCTGTGTGCCGGCATCTTCCGGATAAATATATGAGAACAACGGTGGATTTTTGTCAAATGCCTGTTCTGCCAGATCTACCACCGGTTTGGATTCTGTAAACATTTTCAGGAGCAAGCGGCCCATGAA
>CAZTHW010000267.1:0-3657 GCA_964613595.1 uncultured Desulfobacteraceae bacterium
TGAGGATTAAAATTTGAGCCTGACGCAGAAATTGGGCAAATTAGCCATTTCTGGATGGACACTGGTTAACAGATGCCTATTTTGTGTTGCAAAGGAAAAAGCCGCAGTGATATGATTTCGCCATGATAACAGGAAAACCCGAAAAAGCGCGTACCGTGCCCCGGAAACTGCGCATTGAGCGCAGCGCAATCTGCTTTTTCAAGTATTTGTTTGAAGCATACGAAGGCATTGCCGTGCTCGAAACCCTTGACCCGAAAACCGGGCAGGTTGCGCTCCACGTGGCGCCCGGATGCGAGGATACCGTCAGCGGAATCCTTGCGGATTTATCAAAACAATACCTGATCGAGCCCGCCTAAGAAGCATATTAACGGATCGATCCGGAAAGAGGACCGCAAAAAGGCAGTATATATGCCGGAAAATCAAACCAGACAAGTAATGATCCAGACGCTGGGCTGCCAGATGAACGTCTATGATTCCGAGCGCATGACAGCCATGCTGCTTGACATGGGATATACGCTCACGGATTCTCCGTGGAAGGCCGACTTGGTGATCGTCAACACCTGTGCGATCCGGGAAAAGGCCGAGCAGAAAGTATTCAGCTCCGTGGGCCGGCTCTGCGGTATCAAGCGCAGGCGGCCCGGTATGCGCATCGCCGTGGCAGGATGTGTGGCCCAGCATCAGGCGCAAAAAATTGCCGACCGGTTTGACGGCGTGAACCTGATTCTGGGCACCAGGGTGATCCACCGGCTGCCGGCACACATCCGGACGCTGGAAAGCGGCGAAGCCCGCATTGTGGACGTGGAAATGCCGGATGACCGGGCGGCAGAACCCCTTGGCAGGGATGCGGAAACAGCAATTGTCCCGCAAGGACAGAACATCGAGTCAGGCGGAATTTCCCGGTATGTCACCATCATGCGGGGATGCGACAATTTCTGCGCATATTGCGTGGTACCCTACGTGCGGGGACGGGAAGCCAGCCGGCCGCCGGAACGGATTGTCAGCGAGGTCAAGGAGCTGGTTGCCGCAGGCGCCCGGGAAGTGACCCTGCTGGGCCAGAATGTGAACTCATACGGCAAAAAAGAGGGGTTGTGCTCATTTGCCGGACTGCTGGAGCGCGTCAGCAAGGTGGAAGGCCTGGAGCGCATCCGGTTTGTCACCTCACACCCCAAGGATCTTTCAGATGAACTTGTGGCTGCCTTTGGCGCCGTAGACAAGCTGTGCAACCACATTCACCTGCCCGTGCAGTCCGGGGCCAACCCGGTGTTAAAACGGATGAACCGGAAATACACCCGGGAAACTTATATGGAGCGCATTGAAAAACTCCGGTCCGTGCGCCCGGACATTGCCGTGACCACCGATTTTATCGTGGGATTTCCCGGAGAGAGCCGCGAGGATTTTGAAATGACCCTGGCCCTGCTCGGTGAAGTGGAATTTGACACCCTGTTTGCCTTTGCCTACTCTGACCGGCCGCAGGCCCCGGCCCGGCGGTTTGACGGCAAGGTGGATCCGGCGGAAAAACACGCCAGGCTACGGGAACTGCTGGACAGCCAGGAACAGATCACCAAACGCATTTATGAAAGCTTAGTGGGCCGAACCATGAATGTGCTGGTGGAGGGCGTAAGCAAGCACGGCCGGAATACGGAAGGCGCGGATATGCAAGCGCCCGTTGAAATGAGCGGCCGCAGCCCGGAAAACCGGATTGTCAACTTTGAAGTCGCGCCGGGCAGCGATATGCATGAGCCTGAGTCGCTGGTCGGAAAAATCATACCGGTGGTTATTGACCGGGCCTGCGCCAATTCGCTGAAGGGAAAAATGCCGGCAAACGGATCAGCCGTGCAAGATACGAACAAAGGAGGAAAAATCCATGCTGCATGAAATGACGGTTGCCGGCCTTGCTATTGACCCGAATTCCAACGCGCCGATTCTGATTTTAAATGCCCGGGACGAGGAGTTTTCGGTGCCGATCTGGATCGGGCTGACAGAGGCGGCTTCCATTGCATCCGTATTGCAGGAAATCGAATTTGAGCGGCCCATGACCCACGATCTGTTCAGGAACTTCATCGAGCAGGCCCAAATCACGGTCCCCCGCATCGAGGTCTGCGACCTGCAGAACAACACCTTTTACGCCAAGATGTACTGTCAGGCCGAAGACCGGGAGTTTATCGTGGATTCCAGGCCAAGTGATGCCATTGCCCTGGCGCTGCGCCTGAAGGCCGACATTTATGTCGATGATACGGTCGTCCAGCAGCTCAAGGTCAAAAACGGGGAATACGAAGTTGAAGACGACAGCGACCAGGGGCAGAAGTGGGCCGAATACCTGCAGAATCTCTCACCCGAGGACTTTGGCAAATACAAGGTGTAGCCCCCGCCCCGGGGACAGAATTTAATTCTGTCCCCGTTGACACGCTTAACCAAAAAAATGCTTGACAAGCCGGGGCGATTTCGGAACACTGCGGCACGAAAGATTAAGCCCGGCAGAACAAAAACCATTTTCAACCCGGAGACAAACAGCGCCATGAACGCAATGAATACCGGCAGCACCCGATTTTATTACGCCTATTATTATTTTTACGCAACGGATCTGCCGCCGGCGCGCTGATGATGTCCTGAAAACCCATAAATCTTCAAAGCCGCGGGCAGACCCAAAACTCCCCGCGGCTTTTTTGTTTTCAAAAACAGCCGCTGGGAAAAATCCCTTGCGGCTTTTTTAGTGGGGGCAACCGGGGACAGAATTAAATTCTGTCCCCACCTCTTGCTCTCAGAGTATTTTAACCGCAAACCAAAGGAGGAAAAAAATGACCATCATCGGCAAGCAGATCCGCATGGAACGGATCATGGACAGAAACACGGGCCGCACCATCATTGTGCCCATGGACCACGGCGTGACAGTGGGCCCCATTTCCGGGGTAAGCGACATCAGGGGCGCGGTGGCAAACGTGGCCGAAGCCGGGGCCAATGCCATCGTTGAGCACAAAGGCCTGGTCGGTGCGGGGCACCGTCGCCGGGGCTCGGACATCGGCCTGATCGTGCACATGTCGGCTTCCACAAGCCTTTCTCCGTACCCGCATTCCAAGACCCTGGTATGCAGCGTGGAGGAGGCCCTGAAACTGGGTGCGGATGCCGTGTCCATCCATGTGAATATCGGGGACCACCAGGAAAAGGAGATGTTACACGATTTCGGCCGGGTGGCCGCCGAAGCCCGCACCTGGGGTATGCCCCTGCTGGCCATGGTCTATCCCAGGGGAGAGAAAATCCGGGATGAATACGACGTCTCCGTGGTCAAGCATGCCGCCCGCGTGGGCTGCGAGATGGGCGCAGACATTGTCAAGGTCTCATATACGGGCTCGCCTGAAACCTTCCGGGAAGTGGTTGAAGGCGCCACTGTGCCGGTTGTGATTGCCGGCGGAGCGAAAATGGATTCAGACCGCGATATCCTGGAGATGGTCAAGGGCGCAACCGATGCCGGCGGCTCCGGGGTTTCCATCGGCAGAAACGTGTTTCAGCACGACCATCCCCGGAAACTGATCCAGGCCATGGCCAAAATCCTGTTTGAAAACGGTTCCGTGGAAGATGGCCTTCAGGTCCTGGGCAAATAACAACCTAAATTGAGCGATAAAAAAATAAAAAAGATTGATCCGTTTAGGAACACAAAAGAGG
>CAZTHW010000268.1:0-3641 GCA_964613595.1 uncultured Desulfobacteraceae bacterium
CTGGCCCGCCTTTACAAAGCCATGGGCGGTGGCTGGGAGTATTACGGAAATCTTTCAGGACAGACGCGCAATAGCCCGAGGGCGACAGGGAACATACAAAAATGAGAATGGTGAAAAATATCAAAGTGAATGAAACCGCATACGAGTTCGCATGTACGGGCCGGGGCCAAATGCCGTAGAGGATGATCCTGCCCAAGAGCTGCTTCGGGACGTGCAAGACCTGAGAAAGGATATGGCGGCCCAGGGGGGCAAGTCCTTTGTCCTCCCCTGTGATGCCGTTGCGTGAATCTGCGGGAATTTTTCTTTTTTGGAGCGGCCGAAAGCATGCAAGGCAAGAGGCTGATAAAATGAAAAGAAGATCTGTGAAGCTCATTGCCGTGCTGACAATCCTTTTTCTCCCGTCCCTCTGTTTTGGAACCGATGTCGGGGTGACATCGACCCAAGTGATGCAGGATATGTGAACTCTCCGGTTTTCGAGACCAGCAGCCGGCCTGAGGGGATTTTAGTGTTGCGGATGGTGATCGGTGAAAACAATGCATCGACTTCGGTCATCTTTCTTCCTTTCTGGTCCGGTTTAAAACAGAAGTTACAACCACGAAGAACACGGAGTCCATGAAGGAAATATTATAAAAAAGCCTGCCTTCGTGTGCTTTGTGCGCTTCGTGGTTATTTTAGAATCGGGTTTGCTGCTTATCGGTTCTTGGGTTCAAGCGGTTTTGGCCTTGATGATCACCGCCGGTTTGGTGCGTTTGGAAGAGGAAAACCCTTCGGCCTCCTGACCGGATCCGTATTTTTCCCGAAGCTCTTCCAAGGGTCCGGCATCCAGGGCCCGGGTGTAGCAGGCCTCCACGCAATTGGGCACCTTTCCTTGTTCAAGGCGGTCCAGGCAGAAGTTGCACTTGCGCATGCGCGCGTTTTGCTCCGGGCCGAACTGGGGCGCGTCATATGGGCAGGCTTTCAGGCACTTTGCCCCGCACTCGTCCTTTCCCAGGCAAGTTTCCGGGTCCACGGTCACGATTCCGTCTGCTGCGCGTTTGGTGATCGCCGAAGGCGGGCAGGCCTCGGCGCAAACCGGGGATACGCAATGCCAGCACGGACTGACCATGTAGCTGACAAATACATCCGGGAAACTCCCTTTTTCCGTGTATAAAACCCGCATCCAGTTTTCCGGGCCTGCGGGCACGTCGTGCCAGTCCTTGCAGGCCACCTGGCAGGCGCGGCATCCCGTGCACCGGGTCTGTTCGAAATAAAATCCCATCTGCATGCCTGTCCCTCCTTTACGCCTTTTGAATTTCCACAAGGCTGGTGTTCATGACACATGCACCGCCGCCCGAATAATCATCCCGGGTCAGGGTGTTGGCGCATGCCCCGCGGTCCACGCCTTTTTCATCCGGCTGATACCAGCTTCCCTCGAAAATGGCCACCACCCCGGGCATGATGCGCTCGGTGAGAAAGGCCGGCAGGGACACGGTGCCGCGCTCATTGCAGACGAGCACCTCGTCGCGGTCTTCAATCCCCCGGGCCTTTGCGTCCCGGGTGTTGATCCACACCCGGTGCTCTTCGGTTTCCTTCAGCCAGGGCACCAGGTAAAGCTCGGAGTGCACCCGGTTTCTGGGATGCGGGGTGATAAGCTGAAGCGGGTACTGCCCGGCCAGGGAATCAAACCGGTCCTCGGCTGTGGGCATGTACTTCGGAATGGGCGGGCAGGCGGGGTTGTCCAGGTCTGCTGCGCGCCGGGAATAGATCTCGATTTTGCCCGAGGGCGTGGGAAACGGGTTGTTTTCCGGATCGGCGATCTGGTCGCGAAACGCCACAATGGGCTCTGGCAGGTCCACCCGGTGCACGCCCTTTTTGCGGAATGCCTCATAGTCGTCAATATGGGTGGTATACTCCGGGTTGTTTTCAAACAGGATTTTGAGCCATTCCTCCTCGGAGTGGGGGTTAAATCCTTCAATACCCAGGCGCTCGGCCAGGTCCGAGGCGATCTCCAGGTCTGACTTGCATTCGCCCAGCGGATTAATGGCCTCATTGACCACGGTGAAATACGGTCCCGAGGGCCAGGGCCGGGTGAAATCGTTTCGTTCGGCCGCACTGGTCACGGGAAAGATCAGGTCCGCGTACCGGGCCGTGGCCGTGGGAAACAGTTCGCTGACCGCGATGAATTCGAGCTGTTTCAAGGCGCGGTCCGCCTTGTTGCTGTTTCCGATCTGGTTGACGTAGTTGTTGCACATGGACCACATCATTTTCACGTCCGAAGGGTACCCGCCGTCCTTGCCCTCGAGAATGGCGTCCCAGAGGGTGTTGACATGGATGCGCTTTTTCACCCGCAGCCGGATGTCCAGGGTGCCCTTGACATTGGGACCGTCGAGTTCAAAGGGATTTTTGCCGGGCGGAATGGCGGACATGCGGAACATGTGGCCGACCGGGATGCCCATGAGGCCGCCGCCTGCGCTGCCGCCGGGCCGTCCCACGTTTCCGGTCATGGCGCACAGGGTGGAAGCGCACCTGTTGTATTGTTCGCCCATGGCGCTTCTGGCCGGGCCCTGGCAGTCCATGAGGGCGGCCGGCTTTGTGGCGGCGTATTCCCGGGCCAGGCGATCGATGACGCCTGCATCGACACCTGATATCTCTGCGGCCCAGGCCGGGGTTTTGTCCACGCCGTCTTCTTTGCCCAGCACGTAATCGGCAAACGCGTCAAATCCCGTGGTGTAGGTATCCAGAAATTGCCGGTCATGGAGGTTCTCCTTGATCATGACATTGGCCATGGCTACCATAACCGCCGTGTCCGTGCCCGGATAAATGGGGATCCATTCGTGGGCCACTGTTGCGGCCGTGTCGTGATACCGGGGATCGATGGCGATGATGCGGGCGCCGTTTTCTTTTGCGCGGATCAGGTGATACATGGTGTTGGTGCCGGATATCATCCGGGCCGGGTCCCAGCCCCACAGGATGATGAGCCTGGAGTTCATCATGTCTTCCCTGCTGTGGCCCACCATGACCGAACCGTACTGGGTCAGCGATGCCCATACCGCGCCCTCGGACGAGATGTTGCCGTAATGCGTGACATATCCCCCGTACTGGTTGAGCAGCCGGGATGCGGCAAGTCCACCGTTGTGCAGGCTGGCCAGGTAGGCGCCGCCCGTAGCCAGCAGAATGGCCTCGTTGCCGTAGGTCTTCTTGATCCGGTTGAGTTCGCGGATAAAAATGTCATAGGCCTCGTCCCAGGAGATACGTTCGAATTTGCCTTCTCCGCGCTTGCCCACCCGCTTTTGCGGGTACAGGAATCTTTCCGGGTGATGCACGTACTGTTTGTAGGCCCGGCAGCGAAGGCAGGTTCTGAGCTGATGGGGTTCGGGCGCATCATCGCCTTCCACGCGAAGGATTTGATTGTCCCTGACGTGAAGCTTGATCGGGCATCGCCCGCCGCAGTCGTAGGTGGACGTGGTCCGCACGACGCGAACGTCCGAACCGGTATCGGATTCCGGCGGATTCATGGTCATCCTCCTTTTTTGGATTCAGCGAAACGGGTCTGTATTTTGTTTGGTCATAACATATACAGATCGGTAATACCAAATCGGATTTATATTTTAACCTAAATTGAGCGATTTTTAAGTTTACCGCAGATACAAGGAAGATGCAGA
>CAZTHW010000269.1:0-3634 GCA_964613595.1 uncultured Desulfobacteraceae bacterium
TCGTCTGCATCTTCCTTGTATCTGCGGCAAACTTGAAAATCGCTCAATTTAGGTGTTATTATGTATTCGAATTTGTTTTGAATTTCGAAATTCGGATTTCGGATTTATTCATCAAAAAGGTTCAACTGCACCTGCCTGGGTTTTTTGGGGATCATGCCCGCTGTTGTTTCCTTTTTCAACTCTTCTGAAATATCTGCAAGAAACGGCGAGGGTGCCTGGTCGCGGTTTTTGCCGAAAATCCGGCGCTTTTTTGCTGAACAAAGAAACAATTCTTCCATGGCCCGGGTGACAGCCACGTAAAACAGCCGGCGCTCTTCTGCCGGGTCGGTGTATTGGCGCGCGGTGCCGGTATACGGAATCATGCCGTCTTCGCAACCGGTGACAAACACCACCGGGAACTCCAGTCCCTTGGCCGCATGCATGGTTAAAAGCGAGACCGCCTCGGACTCGGGCAGGAAAAAATCAGGATCCGCGTACAGGGCCAGGGTCTCGATAAAGCCGGCCGTGTCTTTGCCAAAAGATGCGGCCGTGTTTTTGAGATCTTCCAGGGCCTCGGTCTGCGCCGCACCGATCGGGGGCAGTTCCGGGCCAAGGGCGGCAAGCATGGCTTCCAGCTTTTTGCAGACATCTGCGCCGGCTGTCTTTTTTCCCAGGGCAAAGATCTGTTCCAGCAAGTCATTGAGATGCTTTCTGCCGTCTGCAGAAATGCCTGCGGCCTCCAGGCGAAGGGCTTCGGCCATCAGGCCGTCTGCGGCCAATCGATGCCGGCGGCCCCAGGACTTCAGGGCGGCCATGTCCCGATCGGAAATCTGCGGGGCCATGGCGGCGGCCAGGCGCTCGATGTCCTGGTACGTGCCCAGGCCTTCGGTGATTTTCAGGGCGGAAACGGGTTCTGCAATGCCGGGCCGGCCCCAGGCATCGGTTTTATTGGCCCGCTGATGGGGGATCCCGGCTGCGGCAAAAACTTCGGAAAAAATATCGCCCTGGGCCCGGGTGCGGTAGAGCACGGCAAAATCGGCAAAGGACCGGCCGGTTTTCAGCTCGGATGCCGGGTTTGCCTTGTTGAAGTTGTCAAACTCAAAGCCCATGCCGCCCACCATCTGCTCGATCATTTTGCCCACGGCCACGGCTTCGGCCCGCTCTGATTCCGCCTTCATCACGTGGATGTGCGGCGTGCCGGAGATATCCGAATATACCTGCTGTCTGTTGTTGTTTTCCTCCCGGCTGCCTATCACCTGGGCGGCGGCTGTGAGGATGGTTTGCGTGGAGCGGTAGCTCCGGGCCAGCCGTACAACTTCGGCTGCCGGGTAGTCGTCTAAAAAGCGTTGGAAATAGGCCGGATCCGATCCCCGGAACCCGTAGATGGACTGGTCCGGGTCCCCGATCACGCAGATTTGGCCGTCTTCCGGGCAGAGCTGGCGTACCAGGCGGTATTGGGCGTGGTTGAGGTCCTGGTACTCGTCGATAAAAATAAAGCGGAATTGTTTGCGCAAGCTTTCGTACCGGACCGGATCCGCCTCCAGGTGCATGACCGTGCGGCAGAGCAGGTCCTCGTAGTCATACAGGTGCTCGATTTCCAGCAGGTCCTGGTATGCGCCGTACACTGCGGCAAGCGCGGGGGCGTCATCCCCGGCGATTGCGAAGAGATCGTCTTCAGGCGAAAGGATCTGCTGCTTTGTGTCAATTAGCATGTCCAGCAGCGCATCGGCGCGAAGGCGGATTTCTGTAGCCTGGTCCTTTGCCCGGGCCACTGCCTCCAAAAGCAATGCCCGGCGGTCTTCTTCGTCGACAATACCGTGATCCGGGGTGTTTTCGATTTGCTTTAAAACAAAGAAGCAGAACGCGTGAAAGGTCTGCGCCCTGGGCAGGGTGGTGTTGCTGCCCAGCATGGCAGCCAGGCGCTCGTGCATCTGCCGGGCGGCCTTGTTGGTAAAGGTCACGGCCAGGATCTGCTCGGCGGCGGCGGTGCCGGTGTGAATCAAATGCGCGATCCTGCAGGTAAGGGTGCGGGTCTTGCCTGTGCCCGGGCCGGCAGATATCAGAAGCGGGCCCCCGGCGTGGGTGACCGCATGGTGCTGGGCTTCGTTTAAGCCGGCTAACACCGGATCTTCATTGCTTTTTTGGTGCGGGTCTGTTTCGTCCGGTTTAGCCGATTTATCCGGGGCCGCGGCTTTTGGGCCGGGTTCGGGCGGATCGGTCTTTTGTTTGCCCTTGCCGGTTTTCGGGGCGGATTTTTTCTGTGAGGCCCCGGGCAGGTCAAATAAGGCCTGCTGGCCGGTAAGGCGGTCGCGTTCCTCCTTGGTGAAAATGGTGACCCGGCCGTAGGCCCCGTCATAGCCCGGCTGGCGATAGACCGCCTTTTTTCGCATGCGTGAGATGGCTTCTGCCAGAAGCGCGTTGCCGGAATCCCTGATCTGTTCAATGGGCATGTCCTGGAGCACGGGCAGTTCCGGGCCGACCCGGCTGATGACCGCCTGCCAGGCATTTGCGACCTTTTTGCTCTTGGGGCCCACGCCCAGCAGTTCGGACAGAATTTCCGCCAGGGGAATCAGGCTGTAGTAGGGGTGGGTTTTTTCGGGTTTTTCGCCTTCTTCGCGGCCGGCGAGCTTTTCGACCCGGTAGAGTACGCCCACTGTTACGGGCGCCCCGCATACCGGGCAGATCCCGTTGTTTGCAATGGTCTGCTTGGGGTGCAGGTTTACGTTGCACTTGCGGTGGCCGTCCTGGTGGTACTTGCCTTCTTCCGGGAAAAACTCGATGGTGCCCAGGAACTTTTCCGGGTCCCCGGATGCCATGGCATGGCGCATGGCGTCATAGGAAAGTTCCGTGTCAAACAGGTTGGCCTCCCGGCCCAGGTTGGCCGGTGAATGCGCATCCGAGTTGGAAACCAGGGTGCGGTTGTCCAGATCGCGGATTCGCCAGTTCATGGGCGGATCCGAGGAAAGGCCGGTTTCCACGGCAAAGATGTGGTCTGCGAGATCCTCGAAGCATTCAGCCACAGAATCAAACCCGGACTTGGAGCCGAATAGCGAAAACCAGGGCGTCCAGATGTGGGCCGGGATCAGAAAGCCGGATTCATGGGTTTCAAGTATGATTTCCAGCAGGTTTTTGGAGTCCAGGCCCAGGATGGGCCGGCCGTCTGACTTGAGGTTGCCGATATTGGAGAGCCGGGCGTTGAATTTTTCCACGTGGGCCAGCTCCCGGAAAAAGACCAGGTGGTGGAGTTTCCGGGTGACCCCGCCCTTTTTGTAAATATTGCTGATTTCCGTGCACAGCATAAATCGCACCGGGGTGCTGCCGGCAACAGAGATTTGGTCTTCGCATTGTTTTTCCAGTTCGGGCTTGAGCCGGAAAAGGCCGGGTTCGGCAGGCTCGAGATTTTCCCGGATTTCTGCCAGCCACCCCGGATGGGTGAAGTCGCCTGTGGCGACCACGGAAATTCCCTTTTGCCGGGCTGCCATGTAGAGGTGGGGAAAATCCAGGGTCTTTGCCGTGGCCCGGGAAAAACGGGAGTGTATATGCAAATCGGCAATATATTTCATATTGCGCTTTCTTATCACACCCGCGCATCCGACTTCAAACAAACAATCAGGATGGCTTTGTAAAAAGTCCAATATCTGCGTTGCGCTGCATC
>CAZTHW010000270.1:0-3630 GCA_964613595.1 uncultured Desulfobacteraceae bacterium
GCGTTTCATCTGGTGCGAAGAGGCCATCTTTTAAATATCGGTCTCGATGCTGCCGGCATATCCTTCATCTTTGGCCAGCTGATCAAAATAGCTCAGATGCCGGCTGGTCCCGTCGACCATGAAGCACAAAAGTTGCTTGAAAAGTTCAAACACCTCAGCGCCTTTTTTGTTTTTGCGCATGGAGCCGAAGAGTCTTTCCAAAAATGCAAAGCTTTCAATGTCAACCCGAAGAGATCAACTGATCACCCGCTGGCCCGGCTTGGGACCGTCCACTGGCGGCCCGGCAAAACACTGGGCCTTTTCCATCCAGTCCCGGGCAACATCGCCTGATACTTCGAGATTGGTGTCATCCGCGTGCCTGCGCTGGACCACCACAAGGCAGAAGTCCTTGGCCGGTCCGCGGACCCTATTTTCGGCATCCTCCGGCCCCCAGGCCCAGACATCGCCCGACGGGCCGGTCACCTCCACCCGGACCGGTTCTTCTGGGACCTCCAGGCCGCGGTTGGCATATGTCCAGCCAAATGTCCGGACCCCCAGGTAGGCGATGTGGCGCAGCCGATCCGTTGCGGTTCGCCGGATGCGCAGGGTGTCGAAAACATCCTGGCCGTGTGCCCAGGTTTCCATCAGGCGGGCTGTGGCAAAGGAAAGCGCGCCCATGGGCGGACCGTACCACGGCAGGCGGTCTTTGGGGCTGCATTTGGCAAGCGCCTCCAGCATGATTTTCCGCTGCTCGCGCCACCACTGCATCAGTTCCTCCGGGGACATGTCCAGGCCCACGGTCTCAAGCGTTTTTTCGAAAGCCTCAAAGTCGTTTAATACTTCCTCCAGGTGCTGGTTAAACGCATCCGGCCGGGTGGCCGCCAGCGCGGCCCGGTCGTCAAAGTATGCCAGATGGCGGATTTCATCCTTGATCCGCCAGTTCAAAAACGGGGTTTTCATTTCCCATTGGTTTTCATCCAGGCCCGCGAGAACGCCTTCGAGTTCCTCGTGCTCGGCCTTGAGATCGTTGCAGATTGTTTCCATGAGCTTTCCTCCATTGCCTGGTGGCGGGTAAAAGACCGGATGCGGTTTTTACCTGCCCCTGAATTGCGGCTCCCGCTTTTCCATAAATGCTGTAATGCCTTCCCTGGCATCTTCCGTGGCGGAAACCTTTTTGATCTGCCCGACAAGAAAATCCAGGGCCTGTTCAAAGGGCATGTCCCGCATTTGATGAAAAGCCTGTTTGCCGATTTTCATCCCGATGGGGCTCTTTTTGCTCAAGTTCTCCAGTATTGCATTGACCTCGTCATCGAGATGTTCCGTTTCTGCAACGCGGGTGACCATTCCCATTTCCAGGGCCTTTTGGGCGCTGAGCCTTTCGCCCAGAAGGATCATTTCCATGGCCTTCTTGTCCAGCACGTTTCTGAAAATCAGGGCTCCTATCATCATGGGCCACAGCCCCACGTTGACCTCTGGAGTGCCGAATTTGGCAGTGCTTGCAGCCACCACGATGTCGCATGCGAGCATAAACCCGGTTCCACCGGCCAGGCAGTAGCCGTTTATCCGGGCCACAGTGGGCTTGGGAAAGCCGGCAATGCGTTTTAACAGGTCTGCATAGGCCTGTTCCGGGTTTTGTTCAGCCTGCCCGCCGGTGCCGCCCAGGTCCGCGCCCGAGCAGAAGGCCTTGACGCCGGCGCCTGTTATGCAGACCACCCGCACGTTTTCATCGGCTTCGGCCGCATCCAGGTGCTGCAGGAAAAGCGAAACGACCTGCGGGCTGATGGAATTGCGCTTTTCCTCGCGGTTGATGGTCAGCCATGCCACATGGTCCCGAACTTCGTATAAAAGCTCTTCACTCATGGTATCATCCTTTATTGCTTGATTTTCAAGTGAAATTTCCGACTGGTTATTTTTCAATGATTGCCTCGGGCAGTTCGATAACCCGGGCCCGCAGGTATTCGCCCAGGGTCTTGGCCTGGGGGTCGCTTCTGGTGGAGGCGGCCACGCCGTCGCCAAGAATTCCATGGATATCGAAATTTACAGCCAGCAGGTTGGGCAGTTCGTAGCGGTCAACGCGGTAGGCCGCGCAGTCCGGAAGAAGCGCCTGCAGTCTTTCAACCGTCAGAAAATCCTTTAAAAAAGCATAGCCTTCCGGGGTTTTGGCCCAAACCCCCAGGTTGGCGTTGCCGCCCTTGTCTCCGGATCGCGCTGCAAATGCGCGTCCCAGCGGCGCTTGCACAGTCGGGCCCACGGGTACGGGCGGTATATCGACAGCAGCGGGCCTGATATCCACGGTTTTCCCGTTGCCGGAAGTAAATTCAACAGTGATTTCCTCATCAGGCAGGGAAACGGTCTGGGTTATATGCCTGCCGTGTACAAGACTCGGCCAGTGCACCACTGCCTGGGTTCCCTTTGAAGGCGGAGCAGTGGCGGTAAAGCCCGGGATATTGGCCAGGGCCAGTTCCACCAGCCCGGAGGACAGTCGGGCGACCTTTTTTGCGTCCGGGTCCATTACAGTAAAGCGCAGGTAGGCAAATGCCTCTTCGTTTGACGGCGGATCAGGCTTGTCCGAGCGGGTAAGGGATACATCTGTTACCGCGAACTGGTCCCGGCCGCCGAGATTGGCAAACAGGGTTTCTTTGACGATTTCGGCTTTTTTTTCAATGTCAAGTCCCGTGAGCAGGATGGTCATGGAATTTCTGTGCCCGCCCAGGGTGTTTATGCACACCTTGGTGGTCTCCGGCGGTGGCTCGCCCCGGACGCCTTCAGCGCGAACCCGGTCCGGCCCCTGCTGTGCCAGGGACAGGGTGTCAAACCGGACAGCCACGTCCGGCGTGAGATACCTGGGGCTGCTGATTTCATATAAAAGCTGGGCTGTTACCGTTCCTTCTGATACCAGGCCGCCGGTGCCCGGGTGTTTGGTAATCACGAATGAACCGTCATGCTCGATTTCGGCGATGGGAAAGCCCACGTCTTTAAATGAGGGGACCTCGTCGATAAAGGAATAGTTGCCGCCGGTGGCCTGGGCGCCGCATTCAATGACATGTCCGGCTGCATATGCGCCGGCCAGTCTGTCCCAGTCGTGTTTTTCCCATTTGAAATGCCATGCCGCGGGCCCGGCCGTGAGCGCCGCATCGGCCACCCGGCCGCAGACCACGATGTCTGCATCCCTTTCCAGTGCGGCTGCAATGCCCCATCCGCCCATATAGGCGTTGGCTGTAATGGGTGTGGCCCCGGATTCCTTTAAACTTATGCCCTTATCCATGTGCATGAAGTCTTCACCTTGGGCCTGTAAATCTTCCAGGCGATTCATCAGATCATCGCCTGTAATGCAGGCGATTTTCGGGTGCAGCCCGAGCCGGTCCGCGGTTTCCTGCAGCTTTGCGGCCAGGGCCCGGGGATTTAACCCGCCTGCATTGGAAACCACCCGGATTTTTTTGTCCAGGCACTCTCCCATGATTTGTTCCATCTGTGAAAGAAACGTCCTGGCATAGCCCCGCTCCGGGTCCTTGAACTGGTCTTTGAGCAAAATGGCCATGGTCAGCTCCGCCAGGTAGTCCCCGGTGAGCACGTCAATGGGACCGCCCTGCACCATCTCTTTTGCGGCCGTAAACCGGTCGCCGAAAAAACCGCTGCAGTTGGCGACAATCA
>CAZTHW010000271.1:0-3614 GCA_964613595.1 uncultured Desulfobacteraceae bacterium
GTTCAGGGGTTTCAATAAATTCCTTAATCCGCCGCAGGCAGTTAACCGCATCTTTTCCGTCCACGATGCGGTGGTCATAGCTGAGGGCGACATACATCATGGGCCGGATGACCACCTCACCGCCCGCGGCCACGGGCCGGTCTTCGATTTTATGCATGCCCAGGATTGCGCTCTGGGGCATGTTCAAAATCGGCGTGCTCAGCAGGGAACCGTAAATACCGCCGTTGGTGATGGTAAACGTGCCGCCCTCCAATTCGGAAAGAGTGATGCGGTTCTGGCTGACCCGCTCAGCAAAATCACCGATCGCGGATTCGATTTCGGCAAAGCCGATCTTGTCGGCATTCCGGATGACCGGGACCACGAGTCCCTTTTCCGCGCCAATGGCAATTCCGATATGATAATAGTGGTGATAGACGATCTCCTCGCCATCAATTCGGGCATTGATCTCCTGGAATTCTTTCAGCGCGGACACCACGGCCTTTACAAAAAACGACATGTATCCGAGACCGACCCCGTAGGCATTGGAAAAAGTTTCCTTGTAGCGTTGCCGCAGGGTTTTGACCCGGCTCATATCGATTTCGTTAAACGTGGTCAGCATGGCCGTGTTCTGTTTGGCCTCAAGCATGTGCGCGGCAATGCGCTTGCGAATCGGAGACATGGGCTTTCGGGTAACCGCCTCCGGGCCCGGTTCAGGCGCTGGCGTTTTTTTCTCCGTGCCGTCTTCCCCTGCTTTCGGTGATTTCCAGGGCTCCTGGGCCGCTTCTTCCTGCCGGGGCGCCTTTTGTGTCGCATCCGATTCCAGATGGGCAATCACGTCGCCCTTGGTTATCTGACCGCCGGGTCCGGTGCCATTGATTTCCGAGGCATCCAACCCTTTTTCACTGATCAGCCGGCGAACAGAAGGCGGCAATACCGGTTTTCTTGCATCTTCTGCCGCTGGCTCCGCCTCCTGAGCCGGTTGTTGCCGGGGCTCTTCTTTGCGCTCCGGTTCCGGCGCAGCTTCCTTTTCGGGTGCACGCGCCGCAGCGGCCGCTTCTTCGCCTTGCTGCCCGGCAACCGCCTGGCCCGCTTTTTCAGCCGGCTGCTGCGCGGCGGCGGCCGTGTCAATGCGGCCCACTACCTTGCCGATTTCCACGGTTTTGCCCGACTCGACCAGGATCTCCAATTTGCCGCCCTCGTCTGCGGGCACTTCAAGGGTGACCTTGTCGGTTTCAATGACAAAAAGGACCTCGTCTTTTTCCACGGCGTCCCCGTCGGATTTATACCATTCGGCCAGCAGGGCTTCCTTTACGGATTCGCCGACCTCCGGCACTTTAATGTCAACTTTCATGGCGCCTCCTTCAGGCTTATAGACTTGCTCCGCCTTATGGCGGTTGCTGGTGCTTTAGACGGGCTTTTTGCAATGCCTGAGTTTAATGGTTCATCTATTCAGCACCCGGTCGATGAGTTCCTGCTGCTGCTGCTTGTGCACGTGGTGATACCCGGTCGCCGTGCTGGCAGCGGCATCGCGGCCGATATACGACAGGGCACAGGAGAAATGCGTTTGAAAAAGGGGCCGGATATAATTCCAGGCACCCATGTTGGCAGGTTCTTCCTGCGCCCACACCCGGTCGCGGCAGTCTTTGTACCCGGCAATAACGGATTGAAGCGATTTTGCGGGAAAGGGATGGAGCTGCTCGATGCGGATGATTGCAACGTTTTTCTTTGCGCCCGCCCGGCGGGCCGCAAACAGTTCATAAGCCAGCTTCCCGGATACAAAAACCACCCTATCCGGTTTAGCGGGCGCTTCGGTGTCCGGCAGAACCTGTTGGAACCCGCCGGCTGCCAGGTCATCGAGCACGGATACGGCCTCCGGATGCCGCAGCAGGCTTTTGGGCGTGAAAACCACCAGGGGCTTGCGGATTTTTCCCGCCGCCTGGCCCAGCAGCAGATGATAATACTGTGCAGGCGTGCTCGGGTTGCATACAAAGAGATTCTCATTTGCCGCGAGCTGCAAAAACCGCTCTATCCTTGCACTGGAATGGTCCGGCCCCTGCCCTTCGTAGCCGTGGGGCAAAAGCAGCACCAGTCCGCTCCGGCATCCCCACTTGGCTTCTCCGCTGGCAATGTAGAGATCAATAATGGCCTGGGCGTTGTTGGCAAAGTCACCGAACTGGGCCTCCCAGAGAGTGAGCGCATCCGGCCGGATCAGCGAATATCCGTATTCAAAACCAAGGGCACCGGCCTCGGAGAGCAGACTGTTGATGCACTCAAAACCCGCCTGATCTTCGGCCACATGATTAAGGGGCACATAGGGCCGGCTGGTGACCGTGTCAAACCATACGCTGTGACGCTGGCTGAATGTTCCCCGCTGGCTGTCCTGCCCGGCAAGCCGAACCGGTATGCCGTGGCTGGCAATGACAGCAAATGCCAGGGTCTCTGCATTTGCCCAGTCGATATTTTTCCCGCTTTTTACGGCATCCAGGCGTTTTTTCATCAATTTTTCAAGCTTGCGGTGCAATTGAAAACCGTCCGGGACGGAATGGAGTTTTTCCGCCAGATTTTTGAGAAGATCCGCATCTACCCGGATATCCGCCTGGATTGTTTCCTTCAAAGGCTGCGGTTCTGATTTTCCGTCTTCCGGACCGGCCTCAGCACCCCCCTGCTGTAGGTGTTTCTGTGTTGCCTGATCATAGGCCGCCTGAATGCACCGGCGACTCTGCTCGCGCATATTCTTTACGGCTTCATCGTCGATCAAGGATTCTTCCCTGAGACGGTCCGCGTAGAGCTGATCCGGCGGCGGCCGGTCCTTGATGCGCGCATACATCTGCGGCTGGGTAAAGTAGGGCTCGTCGCCTTCGTTGTGACCGTAGCGGCGATAGCAGACCAGGTCGATGACCACGTCCTTGCCGTAGGCCATCCGGTAGTCGCATGCCAGCTTCACGGTATGCACGGCCGCCTCGGGATTTTCGCCGTGGACATGAAAAACGGGAATCATCAGGCTCTTGGCCATATCCGTGGGATAGCGGGTGGATCGCAGGTCCTCGGGCAGGGCTGTGTAGCCGATCTGGTTGTTGATCACGATATGAAGCGTCCCGCCGGTAAAATACCCGTCAAGCTGGGACATGTTCAGTGTTTCTGCGGTAATGCCCTGGCCGGAGAAGGCCGCATCACCGTGCAGCAGCAGGGGCAACACCTGCCGGGTGGTTTTCGGTTCCAGGACATCGAGCCGCGCCCGGGCCATGCCCTCGACCACGGGGTTAACCGATTCCAGGTGACTGGGATTGTCCGCCATGATCACATCCAGCGGCCTTCCCCCGGGTGTGGTGATAGACCCGCGGAAACCCTGGTGATACTTGACATCCCCGGCGCCCACCTGTGCTTCGGGATTGTGCTGGTCTTCAAACTCCCGGATCACGGCCTCATAGGGTTTGTCCAGGAGATTTGTCTGCACGTTCAGCCGTCCCCGGTGGGTCATGCCGAGCATGATCTCCCGGCAGCCATGGGTTTCGGCGGCATGGCCGAACAGGGCATCCATCATCGGAATCATCACATCCGCGCCCTCGGCGCTGAAACGCTTCTGGCCGAGATATTTGCGGTGTATAAACTGCTCAAAGCCTGCGGCTTCAGTGAGC
>CAZTHW010000272.1:0-3608 GCA_964613595.1 uncultured Desulfobacteraceae bacterium
ATAAGGCCCAGGCCGGCGGCAATGTAGTTGGCCAAGTAAATGGGCACCACGAAGGTCAGGATGGCCGCATACCTGCCGGGCAGGTTCCTGCGCACCGCCGCCCAGGCCCCTTGTTTTTCCGCGGTGCTGGATTCACGCGCATTTGCGGCATCATCGCCGCTTTGTGCCGGCCGGACGAACATGCGGCCAAAAAGCACGAAAACCAGGGTCCGAAGCAGGACCGCGGCAAAGGTCAGGCCGAAATAGATCAGTCCGGCGGTTTTTGTCAGGGGCACCACGATGAAAAACGTGGTGGGCAGGTGCAGGAAATAGGCCGGAAACTGGTTGATGAAATTGGTTAAAAACATCTGGGACCGGGTGATTTTCCGGTCATTGTAAAAGTCCACCAGCATGGCGTTGGCCGCCACCCCGGAGAAAAATGCGGTGGAAAAGGCCGCGCTGCACTGCCGGCCCAAATTGGCGTATGCAAAAACCGGCCCGGCCAGTGCGCCCATGCGCCGGGTCCAGCCCCTTGCCTCGATGATCTGGGCAATGGCAAGTCCGATGCCGATAAACAGGCACAGGCGTAGCAGGGGGAAAATGAGCCGGTTCCAGGCCACGGCCGCTGTCATGCCCTCAACTGCCGCCATGCCCAGGGCCGCCATCGCCGCGGACAGCCCCAGGGAAATCGCCAGGCGCGGATATTTGCTTTTTGCCTTTTTCATGGGTGCGTTTTCCGGCCATCCGGGTGCAGGATCTGCTGCTGCGTGCTCCGGGTAAAGGTTTCCGGGTACAGGATCCCGCCGATTTTGCAGATGCCCTGCAACAGACGCGGGGTGGGCCGGGACACGATTTTTTCTGCCACCGTGTAGACCGCGTCATTGCGGACCGCCCGGATCACCCCGAATCCCGGCTCATTTCGGATTTTTGCCGTTGTGACCGGGTTCATGGTTCCTTGCTGGGCCAAGTATACCTCGATCCGCTCGCCTTTTGCCAGGATCTGCTCCTTGCCGTAGGCGGCGATATTCGTATTGCGTACGGGCCGGGCATCTGCGGCCACGTTTTTGCCGCCGGCGCATTTCAGGGCAAACAGGGGCATGGCACCGGGGGAAAAGGTCTTAAACCGGTCGTGAATGGATTCGAAAAACACGCGCTTTTTTTCCCGGATTTTCCCGGAGATCTGCTTTGCCTGTAACACGCCGTTTTCAAACCGGTTTATCATCTCCCGGGCGGCCTCGGGGCGCCCGGTAAGGCGTCCCAGGATGCGCCAGTAGGTCTTCATTTCCCGGATGCTGCCGGGCTGCAGGGAAACCACGCGGATGCCGAAATCCGAAAGCCGGTCCATGAGCTTTGCATAGCCCCGGTCGAGCATGGGACGCACCAGCACCAGGTCCGGTTTGGCCGCAAGAAAGCGTTCCGGACCGTCGCGTGCGGAAAATTCGTCCTTTTGACGCGCTGCGGCCGGATGGTCGCAATTCCGGCTGACCCCGATGATTTCTTTATCCAGCCCGAGGGCAAACAGGTTTTCCGTGTGCGCCCCGTACAGGGAGATAATGCGTGAAAACGGCTTGTCTGTGCCCACTTGCCGGCCGGCGCAATCGCGTATGGCGCTGTCTCCGGTAAGCGCCATTTCGCCGCCGGCAGCCGCGGCCGAACAGGCGGCTGCGGAGAAAACCAGGCAAATGATCAAAATCCGGAATCTATCGGACAAAAGTCACCTGTGCTGCGTTTACGGCCGGTTCCCGGTTGATGCGGGCGTCGACCCCGAATACGTGTTTGATGATTTCTGGCTTCAGGCTTTTTTCCGCGGGTCCGGCTGCTGCTTTCCGGCCATCTTTCATCAGAATCAGCTCATCTGCATACCGCAGCGCCAGGTTGATGTCATGCATCACCGCCACCACCGTGGCCCGGTGCTGCCTGACCCGGTCTGCGGCCAGCTCGAGCAGGAGCAGGGCATGCTTGATATCCAGGTTGGCACACGGCTCGTCGAGCAGCAGTACCGGGGTTTGCTGGGCCATGGCCCGGGCAAAGACCACCCGCTGCTTCTCGCCGCCGGACAGCTCGGTCACGAGGCGATCGGCAAGCCCGGCCGCCCGGCAGGATGCCAGGGTGGCGTCCACGAGCGCGAAATCCTGGCCGGACGGTGCGGAAAAACGGGGCATGTGCGGATAGCGTCCCATCATCACCATTTCCCGGGCGGTGTATGGAAAGTTGACCGGGTATTCCTGCGGCACCACCGCGATGCGGCGGGCCAGTTCCCGCTTGGGATAGGAAGCCAGGTCGCGGCCGTGCAGGGCCAGTTCTCCGGAACCCGGCCGCTTGTGTCCGCACATCAGGTCCATGAGGGTGGTTTTGCCGCACCCGTTGGGCCCGATGACCGCGTAAAAGCCTCCGGCTTCCAGCGTCAGGTCCAGGTCCCGGATCGCCTGCCGGCTGCCGTAGGAATAGCAGATATCCGTGAGTTTAAAAACCATGGCCCATCGCCCCCATTTGCCGCCTGCGGAACACGTAGCAGAAAAACGGCCCCCCGAGCAATGCCGTAAGCACGCCGATGGGCAGTTCGTGGGGCAGCACCGCCCGCGTGACCGTGTCTGCGACCAGTAGCAGGATTGCCCCGGAAAAAAACGAAACCGGAATCAGCCTGCCGTGATCCGGGCCGCAAACGCTTCGCACCAGGTGGGGGACCAGCAGGCCCACGAAACCGATTATCCCGGTGATCGATACGCACACCGCGGCCATCAGGCTGACGCATACCAGCAGGGCCGGTGAAAGCCGGTGGGCCGAAACGCCCATTGAAGCCGCAGTCCGCGTGCCCAGAGACATCAGGTTCAGATCCCGGCAGAAAAAAACGCACACCAGTGTGCCCGGGCCGGCAACAGCGGCAAGAAGGCCCGCATCGGCCCAGGTTTTGGATGCCAGGCTGCCCATGAGCCAGAAAACCAGCACAGAGACCCGTTCATCTGCCATGTACTTGAGAAAACTGATGCCTGCAGACAGGATCGCGGCCACGATAATCCCGGAGAGGATCAGGTTGCTCGAGGAATACCCGCCGGCCGAGGCGGCCAGGTACATGACCACCATGAGCGTGGCAGCAGCCCCGGCAAATGCGAACAGCGGCACGGAAAATCCCCCGAGCATGCTGACATTGAGCAGCAGGGCGATACTGGCGCCGAATGCCGCACCCGAGGAAACCCCCAGCGTGTATGGATCCGCCAGGGGGTTTAACAGGATGCCCTGGTAAACCGCCCCGGCCACGGCCAGGGTTCCGCCCACCAGGGCCGCTGAAAGAATGCGCGGCATGCGCACCTTGATAACCGCGGCCTTGGAAATCGGGGCTATGCCCTCGGTAAGATCGGAAAATCCGGTTACGGCAGAGGCCAGTATCCGGCATACCTCGAAAAATCCGACCTGGACATGCCCCATGCCCGCGGCTGCGGTCACCATCAGGCAGAGAACTGCGGCGAGCAAAACGAGTTGGCGCCACAGGGGGCAAGACCGGATTTTTTGCCATGTCGGGTTTGGTGTTGACATACGCCTTTTTTCCGAAGCTATAGTTTTTCCATGGCCTCGCCCAGGTGCCGGATCCAGATGTCGGCAAAGGCGTCATACTCGGCCGTGCCCTTGAGCAC
>CAZTHW010000273.1:0-3600 GCA_964613595.1 uncultured Desulfobacteraceae bacterium
CGCGACTTCAACCTTGGCAAGGTTGCACTCTACCACTGAGTTATTCCCGCTCATCTTTATTTCGTCACCACTAATAAGGGGTTTTCATTTTATTGTCAATAAAAAATTGCATCGCGGCTTGGCGCAGCAGCACCTGATCCGGGATTACCCCTCATTTGCGGTATCCGCATAAACATGCTTCCACAAACGAACAAAATAATCCGCCCCCGACCACAGGGTAATTACAAGGGCGATCCAGAACAGCGGCATGCCTACAGCGTGGAAATCGATGCCAAAATATGAATAATGGATCAGCAGGGGGATAATGGCGGCAATCTGAAAGCCGGTCTTGTATTTCCCCAGCATGGAAGCCGATACATCCGCACCCTGGTCGGTGACCACGCTGCGAAGCCCGGTGACTGCAAGCTCACGGCCGAGAATAATACATATGGCCCACGCAGGCACCCGGCCGAGATCTGTTAGCATAATCAGAGACGAGGCAACCAGCAGCTTGTCTGCCAGCGGATCCAGCATCTTGCCGAGATTTGATACCAGCCCGTAGCGCCGGGCGATATACCCGTCGAAATAATCGGTAATCGCGGCCACGGAAAACACGAATGCGGCCACCAGGCCGCAGGCCGGGTTATCAAATAAAAGCAGCACAATCAAAAGGGGCACCGCCCCCACCCGGAACAGGGTCAGACTGTTGGGATCTTTCAGGATGCGGAAAAACATTTCTCTGCTGTTTGACGCCATATTCACACCCGTTTCATATGCAGGACGTGCCACTGTCCTGTGGCCGGATTATTTTTTGGCTTTTTCCCAGTCATCGAGAAAGGCCTGGATCCCCTTGTCTGTCATGGGATGGGCAGCCAGTTTCTTTAGCACGGAAAACGGAATCGTGGCGATATCCGCTCCGATCAGCCCGGTTTCCAGCACGTGGATCGGGTTGCGGATGCTGGCGACAATCACCTCGGTCTGGTACCCGTAGTTGTCATAAATACTGACGATCTGCTCCACCAGTTCCATGCCGTCCTGGGAAAGATCGTCCAGGCGGCCCACAAACGGACTGACAAACGTGGCCCCGGCTTTTGCCGCCATCAATGCCTGAAGCGGTGAGAACACCAGGGTAACGTTTGTGCCGATGCCTTCGCCCGAAAGGGTGCGCACGGCCTTCATTCCCTCGATAGTCATGGGAATCTTGACCACGATGTTCTTGTGAATCGCTGCCAGGTCCCGGGCTTCCTCGATCATGCCCTTGGCGTCCAGGCTGATGGCTTCGGCGCTGATCGGGCCGTCAACAATCCCGCAGATCTCCTGGATAATTTCCTTGAAATCCCGGCCTTCCTTGGCAATTAACGAAGGATTGGTGGTCACCCCGTCGACCATGCCCATTTCATTGGCTTCCCGTATCTCATCCACGTTGGCCGTATCAATAAAAAACTTCATTTCATCATTCCTTTCATTTATACAAGCTATTTCCGATTGCTTCACATCCGGCCGCCCCCCGGCCGGTTGCTGTTGTACAAAACGCTTCGTCCTCAACGCGATAGCAAGCCTGTCCGGCAACTTCCGGATCACTGAGCATCTCGCTGATACGGGCCCGAAAAACCGGGTGTACCAGGTCTGGGGCAATGTCATGCAGGGGCCGCAGCACAAACGCCCTTTGGTGCATCCTGGGATGCGGAACCACCAGGTCCGGGGTTTGAATCACGACATGTTCGTAGAAAATCAGGTCCAGATCAAGCACCCGGGGCCCGAATCGGACACCGCCGGAGCTGCGGCCCGCATTGGCCTCCACGGCTTTCAGGCGCCCCAGCAGGAACCGCGGGTCCAGGCACGTGTGAACACAGCACACTGCGTTGACAAACCAGGGCTGGTCCGCGTAATCCACGGGCTCGGTGTAATAATACGGCGAATGATGCACAATCTCCACCTCCCCGCTTTCCGCAAGGCGCAGAATCCCTTCCCGGCAGCCCGCGATCCGGTCTCCGAGATTGGCGCCCACCGCGATATAAGCAGTGTGCGTATTTTTACTTTCCTCCGCCATTTACACCATCCTGCGCCATGACATATTTTACCGTATTGGCGGCCTCGCCCTGGGCCCCGCTGCGATTGTAGCACCGCACCTGATACCGGTACACGTACCCGGGCTCCGGCCGGTCCCGGAACTGCCAGGTTTCAGTCGAAACGCGGCCTTCGTGCCGGGCCACCCGTCCGATTTTTTCATATCGATGGGGACACTCCGGGCAGTCCGCCGCGATCGGCGTTTTTGCACGATATACGAAAAAACCTGCCGTCGCTGCACCCCTTGGTTTTCCTTCTTCTGCCAGTGACCAGCTTAATATAAGGACCGAATCGTCCCTGGCAACTCCCAGATTTTCCACTACCGGAAGCTCCGGCGGCTGGGGCGCCACAGGGGGACCTTTTTTGCCGCACCCTGCTGCGCCAATCATAAGCATTGCCAGAAGCGGGTACACGGCCAGGGTCTGCAGGCTTTTCATGTATCACTCCGCTTCCGGCCGCTGTTCGGCTTCCAGGCGTTGTTTTGCCTTTTTAACGGCCTCTGCAACATTTTCCCGGGCAGTGCCGCCAAAGACCCGGCGCCGGTCAATCATCTGCTCAACAGACAGGGCATCATAAACATCCTCGCCGATTTTACCGGAAAACTGCTGAAGTTCGGCCAGGCTCAGCTCGTGGAGTTCCTTACCGCAATCCAGTGCCCGGGCCACGGCCTTGCCCACGCATGCATGGGCCTCGCGAAACGCGATACCCTTTGAGACCAGGTAATCGGCCAGATCCGTGGCGTTTTGAAAACCCCGGTCGGCCGCCCGGGCGGTAACCCCGGACTTGACCCGGATGTTCGGCGTCATGCGGATATAAATATCCAGGCACGCCTTCAGGGTGTCCACCGCATCCATGAGCGGAATCTTGTCCTCCTGCATGTCCCGGTTATAGGTCAGGGGCAGCGACTTCATCAAAGTCAGCAGGTTGACCAGCCCGCCGAATACCCGGCCGGTTTTTCCCCGCACCAGCTCCGGGATGTCGGGATTTTTTTTCTGCGGCATGATGCTGCTTCCGGTACAGAACGCATCCGGCAGGTCCACGAAATCGAATTCCGCAGAAGACCAAAGCACAAGTTCCTCTGAAAGCCTGGATAAATGCGTCATGCAGATGCTGGCCGCAGACATGAATTCGAGCATGAAATCCCGGTCGGATACCGCGTCCATGCTGTTTCCCGAAACCTTTGAAAACCCGAGCAACCGGGCCGTGTACTCCCGGTCCAGCCGGTAGGTGGTGCCTGCCAGCGCAGCACTGCCCAGCGGCATCACGTCCATTCGTTTAAGGGCATCGCAAAAGCGGCCGGTATCCCGGGTAAACATTTCGTAATAGGCCATTGCGTGATGTGAAAACAATACCGGCTGGGCTCGCTGCAAATGGGTGTATCCGGGCATGGCCACGTCCATGTTGGCCTCTGCCAGATCCACCAGCGCCTGCCTGAATGCACGGAGCTGTGCAATGATGCCCCGGGTTTCGGCCTTTAAGTACAATCGCGCATCCAGTGCGATCTGGTCGTTTCGGCTTCTTGCGGTATGCAGCTTGCGGGCAAGCGCGCCCACG
>CAZTHW010000274.1:0-3561 GCA_964613595.1 uncultured Desulfobacteraceae bacterium
GGAATTAAGTCTTTTTCAGGTGTTAAAATTTGAAACCCTCCGGGATTTTCAATTTAGGTCAATGATAAGTTGCGGCCGGAAGCGATTTTGATCTGCATCCGGTCGATATTATGATAAACTGCCAGCCCATGAGCGCAAACGATTTTTATAACAGTTCGGATGAAGCGGCTTTTGATCTGCGGCAGATGGATGCGGCCATTGTCCAGGCGCACAAGGCCCGTGCCGCCGGCGAAGTTCCGGTCGGGGCTGTGCTGGTGAATGAAGACGGAGCCGTGCTGGCATCTGCATTTAACCAGTGCATCCGCCTTTCGGATCCCACGGCGCATGCCGAGATCCTGGCAATCCGGGCGGCCGCGGATCGCCTGCAAAACTATCGCTTGTTAAACGCGAGTCTGTATGTTACGATTGAGCCTTGCATAATGTGCATGGGTGCTGTGATCCACGCCCGGCTAAAACGCGTTGTGTTTGGCACGCGGGATCCCAAGTGGGGCGCTGCCGGATCCCTGTATGATTTCACCGAAGACCGGCGGCTCAATCACAGCCCGGAAATCGTCAGCGGAATTCGTGAACACGAATGCCGGAAAATGATCGTGGATTTTTTTGCGGCAAGACGGGCAGAAGAGAAGCCATAAAAGTCCTGCCGTATTTTTTTGGCATTGTGCGGATTTAACGGTTTTGCATTTTGAAAGGAGCAGCAATTGGCCAATATCGTTATCGTCGGGACCCAGTGGGGTGACGAGGGCAAGGGGAAAATCGTGGACCTGCTGGCCGAGTATTCCGATTATGTGGTTCGTTTCCAGGGCGGCAACAATGCCGGCCATACCATGGTGGTAAACGGAGAGCAGTTTATCAGTCACCTGGTGCCTTCCGGGATCATCCAGGGCAAAACCTGTGTTATCGGAAACGGCATGGTGGTGGACCCGGAAGTGCTCATCGCGGAAATCGATTACCTGGCGGACAAGGGCGTGGATGTGAGCTCCCAGCGCCTGAAAATCAGTGAAAAGGCCCATGTGATCATGCCGTATCACAAGGCCCTGGATCATGCCAGGGAAGACGCAAACCGCAAAAAGAAGATCGGCACCACCGGCCGGGGCATCGGGCCCTGCTATGAGGATAAGGCGGCAAGACGCGGTATACGGTTTGTGGACCTGCTGGATTCCGGGTTCGAGGACAATGTCCGGGCAGTTGCAGAGGAAAAGAACTTTTACCTGACCCGTTTTTATGAGTGCGCGCCCATTGATATTGAGGACATGATCGCGCGCTTCCGCACGTACCGGGACCGGCTGGCACCCTATGTGAGTGATATTTCCGTGATCATCGACGAGGTATTGCGGGCCGACAAGCGCGTGCTGTTTGAAGGGGCCCAGGGCACGCACCTGGACATTGATCACGGCACCTATCCGTATGTGACCTCTTCAAACACGGTTTCCGGCAATGCCTGCTGCGGTTCCGGGGTCGGGCCCAGGAAAATCGACAAGGTCACCGGGATTGTCAAGGCGTATACCACGCGGGTGGGCAAAGGCCCGTTTCCCACGGAGCTCTTTGATGATACGGGAAACTTCATCCAGGAAAAGGGCGCGGAATTCGGTGCGACCACGGGCCGCAGGCGCAGATGCGGCTGGATCGATACCGTGATGCTGCGAAACGCGGCCCGGCTCAACAGCCTTTCAGGCTTTGCGGTTACCAAGCTCGACGTGCTCGGCGAGCTATCGGAATTAAAGATCTGCACCGGGTATCAGTACAGGGGCAAACAGGTGTATCATTTTCCCACCAGCTTAAATGTGCTGGCCGAATGTGAACCGGTTTATGAAACCCTGCCCGGATGGCGCCAGGATTTATCCGGGGTGCGGAGTTATGCGGATCTTCCGGAAAATACCCGCAGCTACCTCAAGCGCATTGAAGACTTGACAGAGACACCCATAGAGATTATATCCATAGGACCCGGCAGAAATCAGACCATTATGCTCAACAATCCGTTCCAGTAAGCCCCGGAGGTGCCGGGGACCGAAAGATACGGGAGCCCCGGGAAAGACGGATGCCGGGCTGATTTGTTGATTTTTTGTTTGACAATCGTTTTATTGTGACCTAAAAATTGCATCCAAATGTCGGGACGTGGCTCAGTCTGGAAGAGCACAGCGTTCGGGACGCTGGAGTCGCTGGTTCAAATCCAGCCGTCCCGACCACTTTCCAACCAAGGGGAAGTGAAGTTTGCAACACCCGGGGAACGTATTTTGTGCGTAGCGCCCAATTCTTCATGCCCAGGTTTTCTTCTTGCACTCCCCCTGCCGGTAACGTCCGCCTCCAGGTTGTTTCGCTTGTTTACCGGAACTCTCAATTTTTCAACGCAGCGCAATTTATTTAAAAGGAGTCAATTTTATGCGTAGCTACTGGTGTAAAGGAATGCTGATACTTGCGGCCGCAGTTTTCATGCTGGCCTCATCACAAACCGGCCTTGCCGGGAAGGCCGGCGACAGCGACAAAAAGGCAGAAGACGCCGGTTACGTGGCCGTTGTCGACGGCGTGGAAATTTCCCGGCAGGACCTGGATAGAAAACTGGACATGATGAAAGCCCGTTATTCCAGCCAGGGCATGCCGATCAAGGGCGAGCGCCTGGCCCAGCTGCGGGAGACCATTTTGGACAACCTGATCGAAAAACAGCTTCTTTACCAGGAAAGCCAGGAAGTGGGCATTGAAGTGGATTCCGAAAAGATTCAATCGGAAATCGACCAGTTAAAAGGCCAGTTTGAAAACGAGGAAGCCTTTGAGAAAAAGATTGCCAGCATGAACTATTCCGAGGAAACCCTGAGAAAAGAAATCCGGGAGAATATGGCCATCCGGGCGCTTATCGACCAGGAAGTGGCATCAAAGGTTTCTGTCACGGATGCGGACGTGCAGTCTTATTACAAGGAAAACAAGCAGGAGTTCGAGGTCCCGGAAAAGGTTCACGCCCGCCACATTTTGATCGAGGCCGGCCCGGATGCCAGTGACAAGGAAAAAGCCAAGGCAGAAGAAAAAATCCGGGAAGTCCAGGAAAAGCTCAAGGAAGGTGCCGAGTTTGCCAAGATGGCCAAAAAACATTCCGAGGGGCCCAGCAGCAAAAAGGGCGGGGATTTGGGCTCTTTCAGCCGCGGGCAGATGGTTGAAAACTTCGACAAGGCCGCCTTTGACCTGGAGCCGGGAGAAGTCAGCGATATCGTGGAAACCCGCTTTGGCTATCATCTGATTAAAGTGGAGGACAAAACGCCTTCCAGCATGAAATCCCTGGATGAGGTCAAGGCATCCATCCGGCAAAAGCTGCAGCGCGAAAACGTCATGCAGGAGCTGGAGCCCTATATCGAGTCTCTGAAACAAAAGTACCCCGTGGAAAAAAATCTGCCCGAAGCCGATCAGGGATAAGTCATTGCGTTTTGACAATGAAGAACTACACGGAATTCGATTTTCTGAAAAGCAAATAGAAGGGGAATATGAAAAAGACAATCATCAGGGCAACAGGCCGTTGCCTGCCGACGCGGTTAGTCACCAACGAGGATTTAACCCAGTGGATGGATACCACTGACGAGT
>CAZTHW010000275.1:0-3558 GCA_964613595.1 uncultured Desulfobacteraceae bacterium
TCCATGGGCTCTGCAGCGGCCAAAATCTGCCAAAGCACCGGCATCAGATCCATGCTGGTGACCATGGGCGAGGCCGGCATGGCACTCTGGATGCCCGAAAGCGGGCTTCAGCGGATCGAGGCCTCGGCCCGGGAGGTGTACGACGTGACCGGCGCCGGTGATACGGTCATGGCGGCCCTGGCAATGGCGCTGGCAAGCGGTGCGGACATGACTGCCGCGGCACTGATCGCCAATGCCGCCGCCGGCATTGTCGTGGGCAAGGCCGGAACCGCGGTGGCCGAGCCTGCCGAACTAATCGATGCGCTCTGCCCGCAAGCTCATGACAAGATCCTGGACGAGGCGACACTGGAGCAGCGCCTGCGCCTGTGGCGCATTCAGCAGAAAAAAATCGTATTCACCAACGGCTGCTTTGACCTGCTGCACGCCGGGCACCTGCACATTTTGAACCAGGCTGCCGCACTGGGGGATGTTTTGCTGGTGGGGATCAATACGGACGCATCCATCCGGCGGCTCAACAAGGGAACGGACCGCCCCCTGATCCCGGAACAGGAAAGAGCAGCCATTGTGGCAGCACTTGACCGCGTGAATGCGGTGGTCCTGTTTGACCAGGACACGCCCGTGGAACTGATCAAAACCGTCCGGCCTGATGTGCTGGTAAAGGGTGCGGACTACACCGTGGATCAGGTGGTGGGCAGGGAAGTGGTTGAGGCTTACGGCGGCTGTGTACAGCTGGTGGATCTGCTGCCCGACCGGTCCACCACCTCGCTGGTGGAAAGAATCAGGGGGAAGCACTAAGGGCGGTATCCGTCGTGCTACGGAACCGAGCACGCCTTTTAGCCGTCTTTGCCTCGACCTCCGTGAGCAGCTCTTTTTCCTGCCTCACTGTAAAACGATTCCCGCAGGTTTTCTGGTAGGCCCGGAAAATCCGGAGCCGATCGGTCCGGCTCAGCCGGGAGACCGCATCCGTATTGATCTGGCGAAGATTCTTGACAACCTCCCGCCGGGGAATCCGTCTGTAAAGCCGGGTGCGTTCATTGTCCAGAAAATAAAACAGCGGCGTTTTTCCGTCCATTTGCAACAGGATATTGCCCAGCCGCAAATCGCCGTGGGAAAACCCCGTGGCATGAAGCGCCCCCACCTCTTCGCCCAGGCGCTTGAGAACCATCCGCCGGAAACCGGGCGGGTGATCCCGCCGGTCCAGCCAAAGATCCAGCTTGATCCCCTCAATGGCTTTTGAAACAATATAATCTTTTCCCCCCTTTTGTCCCCGGCACAGCGTTTCCGGCACATCAAAGCCGGCGGCCCGCATCATGTGCTCGCTTTTAACCGCCCTTGCACCCCGTCCCGGCCTGAATAAACGCTTGAACCTCTCACGCCGGTTTCTGGGCAGAAACACCTTGCAGTAGATGCCGGCGCACGATGTCTGCTTGCGGGCCACAACCGCATTCTGCGAACTCTGCACCTTTTGCCAGCCCGGGGCGGCCCGGCAGCAATCCGCCATGCTTTGGGCCTCTGCCGCAATCTGCTCCTGATCGTTAAAAATGCCTGTTGTGCGGGCCGACGGCCGGGGGGAAAATTTCCGGCCCGCATAAACCGCCAGGGCAAACTGGAGCCGCCGGAATTCTTTTTCATCGGTCCTTGTACGCAGCACATCCAGAAACAGCTTCCGCACCGTGCGGCTATGCCGCCAGTTGTAAAAAAACACCTGCCAGTCCCGGATTTTTTTTCTCTGTGCAATCCACGGCAGCCGGGGCACTGTGACTGCATCCAGGTCCACCCAGCAGACCCGGTCTGTCCCGACAATAATATTGGTATCCTTGGTATCTCCGAGAAATATCGCCCTGGCATGAACGGCTATAAGCGAATCAACAATTCTTTCGGCCGCCTTAAGAAATTCGTCGGCTTTTTTTTCGAAATCACCGAAAAAACTTCTGGCATGCGGGCCGGCAATATATTCACACACGAAAAAAGAACGGAGGGTCAAACATCCGAGCCCATCCTTTATGATGGCCACCGGCGCCACGGTATCAATGCCGGACTGCCGCATATAAAGGGCGTTGTCCCAGGTTTTTTGCGCCTTTGATTTCCGGACCGAGCGGCCTGCGGCCTTGTACCAGGTTTTGGGATTATACTGCTTGATCACCAGATGCCGGCCATTGAAAGGCACAACAGCCACCTTTGCAGCGGCATCGTCTTTCATCACCGAGGCCGCCGGGTCATTGACCCGCAGCTCGATATTCCGGCAGAATTCCTGGATGCCGGGATGATCCTTCCACCGGGGATCCAGGCGGATCTTTCGCTTTACAAGGATGTCAGCCCAGGATCTTTTCATAAAGCGCGTACAAAGAGCTGCTCATATTCTCAACCGTAAAACCGGCCACCGTATCCCTGCCGGCATCGCCCATTGCCCGCCGCAGGCCCGGATCCCTCAGGCTTTCCATATATCCGCTGATCTTCTGCAAGTCCAGTGCATCGCAGACAAATCCGTTTCTGCCGTTTTCTATAATATCCACGGCCCCGCACTTGCAGCTGGTTATTACAGGCAGTGACGCGGCCATGGCTTCCAGGACCGTATTGGCAAATGCGTCGTAAAGGGTCGGCAAAACAAAGGCGTCGGCAGCCGCATAAAAAGGACGCACGTCTTTTTGAACGCCGGCAAACCAGACCCTTTCGGCAATGCCCAGCTTCCGGCTCCTCCGCTGATATTTTCCGGCCTGCCGGTCTTTTCCCACCACGATCAGAAAGCAGTCTTTTGGCAATGCCGCCATGGCCTCAAGAAGCGCGCCCAGTCCCTTTCGTTCAAAGCCGGAACCCACAAAAAGAAAAATGGTCTGGTCCCCGTTCACGCCGAGACGGTTTCGGACGGCATCTCTTTGCTCCCGCAGATGCCGGGAATCAAACCCGTGCAGATCCACCGGGTTATAAACCACGTGAATCTTTTCCTCCGGCACTGCGAAATATTGCTTTATTTCCTTTTTAACCATCCGGGAATTGCAGATCACCGCCCTGAGCCGGGGGTCTGCATAAAGCTTTGATTCGGCGTTCAGTTTGTATCTGTGAAAAAGGCTGAGCCGTGTGAAAAGCCTTCTCAAAAAACCCGATATCCTGTTTCGCTGTTTGAGCCATTCCCTGTGAACACCGCCGCCGGCCCGGTAAATGTCGCACCCGGGCAGCCTTACCTGGGACTGGACGATATCGACATCCATTTCGGCCAGGACCTTGCCGGCCGCCCGGACAAAGCTCCATTCCCGCCAGAGCCTTCCCAGGTAAAAGGGATCACACCGGACCACCTCCACATCCCCGCCCTGCTCCGTCCAGCTTCGGGTGATGATCTTCACACGTGCGCCCTTATGCAGCAGGGCTTCTATCGTAGATGAAACAGCCTTTTCCGCTCCGCCGTCAGGTTTATACTGCGGGTGTACAAGGGCTACTTTCATTTCGGAATGATCCGTATTTTCGACATTTACTGCCGTACCCTTTTACTGCTTGCTTTTACCTAAATCGAGCGATTTTCAAGTTTGTCGCAGATACAAGGAAGATGCAGACGAGCTATAGTAG
>CAZTHW010000276.1:0-3546 GCA_964613595.1 uncultured Desulfobacteraceae bacterium
ATGCGCCTTTTTCCGCACTGGTGTTTAAAACCCTGGCGGACCCGTATGCCGGTCGCCTGACCCTGTTCAAGGTATTTTCCGGAAAACTGGGACCGGACGGCACGTTTTACAATCCCGCCAAGCAGACCAAGGAACGATACAACCAGCTGCTCCAGGTCCACGGAAAGGAACAGAAGACCATTGACGGCGCCTACCCGGGAGACATCCTGGCAGTGGCCAAGCTCAAGGAAACTTTTACCGGAGATACGCTCTGCGATCCGGACAAGCCGATTGTCTACGAGTCGGCAAAGCCGCTGCACGGACTGGTTTCCTTTGCCATTGCACCCAAGTCCAAGGGAGATGAGGACAAGATCTATTCGTCGCTGGGCCGGCTGATCGAAGAAGATCCCGGCCTGTCCTTGGAGCGAAGGGACGAAACGCGCCAGACCCTTTTGACCGGTCAGGGCCAGGTCCACATTGAAACCACGGTGGAAAAGCTCAAGCGCAAGTACGGCGTGGAGGTCACCCTGAACATTCCCAAGGTGCCCTACAAGGAAACCTTTAAGAAAACGGTGCGCGTGCAGGGCAAGCACAAGAAGCAGTCCGGCGGCCACGGCCAGTACGGGGACTGCTGGGTGGAATTCCAGCCCCTGGAGCGCGGCGAGGGTTACCATTTTGTGGACAAGATCGTGGGCGGCGTGATTCCCAAGACCTACATTCCCGCGGTGGACAAGGGGATTGCCGAAGCCGCGGAAAAAGGCGTGCTGGCCGGATTTCCGTGCATTGATTTCCAGGCCACCGTGGATGACGGATCATACCATTCCGTGGACTCCTCGGAAATGGCATTCAAGATCGCGGGATCGCTTGCCTTTAAAAAAGCCATGGAACAGGCTGAGCCCGTGCTGCTCGAGCCGATTGTGGAAATGGAAGTGGTCACACCCGAGGACTATATGGGCGATATCATGGGAGACTTAAACAGCCGGCGCGGCCGGGTGCTGGGCATGGAAAGCCGGGGCAAAAACCAGGTGGTCAATGCCCTGGTGCCCATGGCCGAAGTGCTGACCTATGCCCCGGATCTGCGCTCCATGACCGGCGGCCGGGGGATGTTTACCATGAAGTTTTCCCATTACGACGAAGTGCCCGCCCAGATCGCCCAGAAGGTGATCGAGGAGCTGCGCAGCCAGCAGGAGCAGGAAAAGGAAAAATAAAGGAAGATGCAGTCTCGCATAGTCCACTATAGCTTGTCTGCATCTTCCTTGTATCTGCGGCAAACTTGAAAATCGCTCAATTTAGGACGGAAAAAGGGTTTGATATCATGCAAGACACAACCGACATAAAACATCTTTCAAGAGCGGAAAAGCTCAGGGTAATGGAAGCCATCTGGGAGGATTTATCCAAGGATGATGATCAGCTTGAATCTCCACAATGGCACCAGAAAGCTTTGCAGCAAACAGAGGAGCGTCTTGAAAAGGGACAAGAGGATACGGTTGACTGGTCAGATGCCAAAAGGACGCTTAGGGACCGTTTTGAATGAAAATCAAGGTTCTCTCCTCTGCCATGAAGGACCTGGTCGAAGCGCGTTTATTTTATGAGAAACAGGGTGAAGGAGTCGGAGAGTATTTTTTTGATTCCCTGTTTTCGGACATTGATTCTCTGTTACTTTATGCCGGAATACACCCGAAAGTATATGGCTATCACAGGATGCTTTCCAAAAGATTTCCGTATGCCATCTACTACCGGATGAAAAAAGAATCTGAAGTGGTCGTCTATCGGGTACTTGATTTACGTCGAAACCCTGATAAAATAAAACGCTCACTTATCAGGTAGGTGAATACACTCCAATTTTAGGAAGACACCAAGGGGTGCCCCGGGCAGTCTGCCCGGCGGCGCCCCCTTTTTTTGTCGGATTATTCCTGCATGTCCGCCATGACTTCCCGGGCGGTTTCCTTGATGGCTTCGGCGTATTCGCCGTTGATCACCGATTCCAGCCTGCCGCTGAGCCGGTTGTCATTTAACACCCCGAAAAGATGAATGATATCTCCTTTGACCGCATCATCCACGCCGGAAAACCGGCTCCACATGGCGTCAAGGGCCTGGCGGGCCAGTTCCGGGGCCTGTTCGGCCAGGTATTCAAAAGCCACCATGGCCCCCAGCCGGGTGGGCCAGCGGGGATGGGCCAGCAGATCCAGAAAGCCCGGAATAATCGCCTTATAAGTAACCATCAGGTTTGCCAGTCCTTCTGCATCTCCTTCCGCAACGATTTTTTTCAGGGTTTCCGAACTCAGTTCGCGGGGATCGCGGTTTTCCATTACATCGACGATTTCGGAAATCGGAACCACCCCCGTCCATCGAAAATGCCCGTCCAGTACGGTTGTGGGCACGGACTTGACGTTTTCTGATGCCGCCGCATCCGCAAACAGCATCGCATCAATGATGTGCAGATCGATCATATCCGGTGTACATCCTGCCATGTAGAGTAACCTGGAAAGCGCCACCGGGCAATGGGGACAGCTCGGGGAAACGTAAATCCGGACCACTCCCGGGATTTTGATCCGGTTTTCGATATCTGCCGCAGAAATTCCGGCCTCTGCTTCTTCCACCGGCACGTTGCCGGCTGCGCTGATTAGAAAAAGCTCCAGGAGCTTGCCTTCGGGAACCGCCTCAAACCGCAGATTGGGCGGAATGAAGATCGCGGGCGGCGCCCCTGCTTCCCCGAGCTCTTTTTTTACCGTGACCGAGGGCAGGTTGGCCTGAATCCGGTCGCAGAACATTTCCATGCGCTTTCCAGGCTCATTGTCGGTATCGCCCAGGATCAGCAACCGGGTCGGCTTGTAAATCTTGTATTTATAGCTTTCAATGGTGGCCATGTCCTGCCGGGAGACCACCGGATGGATCTGTTCGTTTTTCATGGCAATACACCTTACATTTCGTGCCCGAACGAAAACCAGGATCTTTTGTCAAGATCGGCGAAAAAGACGGTTTTGGTTCAGGCGCTATTTATTCCTCATTGATTTCAGAGATCATCTGTGCGATTTCAGCAGCCATCTCGCGGGTTTTGTTGTCTTCCTCTGCGGCCCCGGGCTCAAGCTCACCCTCGCCGGGCGCTTTGTCCGAGGCAGCAATGTCCAGGGGCTCGCCGTTTCGGTCCAGCAACACGGAAAGGCTGGCCTGCAGGCTGAAATCAAGCTTGTATACAATCTGGTTGTTGCGAATCACGATATCGCCGTGATGCACGGAGATGTCATCGCCGGGCGTCAAGTCGTATTTTTCCCGGATGGCCGCTTTTAAGACGGATTTGTCGATATTTTTGGCAATCAGCCGGATCAGGTGTTTTTCACAGGCCTGTATGATTTCCTTGCGCCAAGTTTCATGGATAAACTTCCTTTTCTTCGGCTTTGCTTTTCCCGCGGGCCCGGCCCCACAGGGCGGCAAGGTCCAGATATGCCTGTGCCCCGGGTGCTGCAATATCGCGGCACACCGCCGGTTTGCCCAGCCAGTAGGCCTCATGCAGGCGCTGATCCTCGGGAATCGAAACCGGCAGACAGGCGTGCCGGATCTGCTCAAAGG
>CAZTHW010000277.1:0-3542 GCA_964613595.1 uncultured Desulfobacteraceae bacterium
AAAAAAATAAAAAAGATTGATCCGTGTAAAAATTTGAAACGCTCAATTTAGGTTCAAGGGGCTGACTCGGAACCCGAAGGTGAACCTGGTCACTTTTCCCGCACTGGTCGGCTTGCTGCCCATGCCGGGCGGGGCCATTTTCTCGGCGACCATGGTCAAAAACCTGGGGCACGAACACCGGCTGTCATCGGCGCATTTGAGCTATATCAACTATTGGTTCCGGCATATCTGGGAATACTGGTGGCCCTTGTATCCCGGGATTTTATTGACCACGGCATTGGCGGGCGTCGATCTATGGCACCTGGCGCCTTTTACCGGGCCGTTGACGATCGTTGCACTGGCAGCCGGGTATTGGCCGCTTCGCGGTCTGATTGCCATGCCCGTGGCCCCCGGACAGCGAAAGGCGGTCCTGCCGTTTCTCAAAGAGCTGGCGCCCATCGTTTTTGTAATTGTGTTCGGATTGCTTTTGGGTCTGCTTTTTTCCTGTCAAACCAATACTTCCGGACAACCCCCATCCCGGTTTACAAAATCATGCTTGTGCCGTTGCTGTCTCTGGTGATCGGCGCCGTGGTTTATTTTGAATTGCTGTGCTACTGGAAAGGCTGATAAAAAGAGAACCTGCCGGGATCAAGACCCTCCTGCCGCGCTCTTGACCTCCGGGTGCCGATGAATCATAAATCAGGCGTTAATGCCCATTATTTGGTGTGCTTCTTCCGGTGTGGCCACCTCTCTGCCGACTTTCTTTGCCGGTGTTATGAAACACGGTCCTGAAAAAAAAGAATCGTTTTTTTCCATCCATACGTTCCTTTTGGTGCCCGGGCATTGCCGAGGATGCGAATTATAAGCGTTTAAACAGCAGAATGCCCTTTTTGTGCCATTGGTCTATCAGGCGGCAGGTCTCCAGATCAGGGAAGGGACTGGACTCGATAATATCTTTTAAGTTCGAATTTTCGCCAATGGCTTGCAGCAGGCCGGATTTATGCGGATCCGTATGAAGGGCGCTTTGTTGTTCCGTGCGGTTTTCGGAAAGCATAATACTTACGCCGGAAAAATCCGTGTTCAGGTTTTTTCGCCACGCGATTTCAGCCCCGGCATCCCTGAGCAAATCCGAAAGATATGCATCAATGCGTCTGTCTGTTTCAACAGGGCCTTCGGTTTTGCTGCAGATACCGCCGCGTTCGGAAAATATCCGGAAAAGCGCCTTTCTCCCGGTTGCTTTTCCAAACGTGGCGTTGACAATCATCCCAGCGGCCATGTAGATGGCCGCTGGTTTCGAACGCCCCTGAACGCTGACAGTGCCGGTAAAAGCGCTTTTCTCCATGCGTTCGAGCATCTTGATAAGCGTTCCTTTCAGGCGCTCATCTTCCTGCAGCGTTCCGGTGGTTTGCGGTAAAATCTCCGGGCCGGTCTGCCGGCCGGCCTTGTGTTCGGCGAGGATGCCGCAGTTGATCAGGTCCGCCAGCACGGCAGATGTCCGCAGTCTGCTTATGCCGGCACTGTTTTGAATTTCGTTAACGGTTCTGCCGCTTCTGATAAGATTCATTATGCTGCGGAGCACTTCGGCCGGAACCCGGTCGACGACATGGCGCGGCACCGCAGATGTTAACAGGGTAAGCCCGACATCCGTTGCACTGATCATGGACCGGAGAGCAGCCGCCTCGTCGAGCAGGCGGGAGGCCTCCATCAGAATATTCATGTTCTTCTGCCGGATCTTGTTGGTCAGGATCGTTTCCTGGATATTGAATTTGAAAAATCCTTCGGTTTGTCCCGCAAGGTCATAAAACGCCTCTTTGCCGTCGAGATCTCCGGAAACCGCGTTGACCACCTGTCCTCCCTTGACATAAACCGCGCCGTTAACTTTGCCGGCGGGAGACAGCAAAAAAAGCGTGCCGGTTTTTTCATTGAATTCAATCATCTGGATCACCTCGATCAGGCCGATCCGTGCGAGATTGCCTTCAATATCCACATCCGCCCGCAATCCCTTCACCCGGGCGGATTTTTCCATCACCCTGCTTACGGCCTGCAGAATTTCGCTGGATTTAAACGGCTTGACCAGGTATTCGTCCGCCCCCATGCGCAAGCCCTTGAGCTGATCCACCGGGTCATCTTTGACCGAAAGGAAGATAAATGGAATATCAGCGGTGGCCGGCGACTGGCGCAGCTTTTCGCAGAGCTCAAAACCGCCCATTTCCGGCATTATGACATCGGAGATAATAAGGTCCGGCGGTGCGGCCTGGATTTCATTCAGCGCAACCTTTCCGTTTTGCGCCTGCAATGTCTGGAACCCCCGCTTGCGCAAAATATTTTCCAGAAACGAGCGCGTTGTGGGGTCATCGTCAATGACCATGACTTTCGTGCAGGAGCTGTAGGCTTTTACAAATGCAATCAGGTCATTTATCTGTTCATCTCTGGTGTCAACAAATTCGATGCCGGTCAGGTAGAAACTGGAATTATCGGGTTTGCGCGTATGTACAATACGTCCTTTTACCTGCAGACTGTTTTTCTTTGAGACAGATGCGAAAATCACGACAAATGAACCAAGCAGGGGCTTCTGGGTTTCCAGCAGGGCCCCCCCCTGACTCAGGTTCAACGTTCGCCCCTCCCCGCGCTCCAGCTTGTTTTGTTTTTCATCATACAAAACATATTCTATAAAATTCGAGGTATTGATGCGCAAATACCTTCGTTTTTCCCTGAGGCTGTCCTGAGCATTGTTTGTGTTCATTCCGGCTGCCTTGTATTGTGCCTTTGATTTTATATCCATAATATCGGCAAGTTTATCGGAAGGTCAAGGAATACAAGGATGTTGCTTGATCTTTTATCAACTACCTGGAGCGCAGGCAGGAGGCTGAGGGTGCATAATTCAGAAACCGCTGGAGAGGCTTTGCAGTATCAGTCTTGCCACCTTATTTTGTCCAGCACCGAACGCACGGTTCTGGCCATTTTTTTTCTGGCTACAGGTTTCATCAGAAACGCATCAGCATCCAACTCATCGCCATTATTCTCGATATGCTCGCTGAATCCGGTGCACAGGATTACCGGAATGTCGGGTCGGATGCTCTTGATCTCGCTGGCAAGGCTATCCCCGGTCATGTTCGACATGGTCATGTCCGTTATCACCAGGTCGAATCTTTGCGGGTAGAACCTGAAGGCCGCCAGGGCTTCTATGCTGCTGGTCCTGGCGGTGACTGTATATCCCAGTTTTTCAAGGTATTGCTTCTCCATTTCCTTGCGTTCCGTGATGTCCACCAGCATTCCCTGAACGCCCACAACTTCATTGTTTTTAAAAATGGGGTTGGCGCTGGTCATTACCCATAAAGCTTCGCCGTTTTTGATGAGGTACCGGTATTCCGTGGTCACATCCGCTCCGGAAAGGACTTTCAGGAAAGAAGGCATCCGTTTTTCCAGGTCGTCGGGGTGGACAAAGTCGGTAAACCTTCGGCCAATGATTTCCTCGGGCCGGTATTCGCTGAGGCGTTCGATGTTGGATGAAACCTAAATTGAGCGATTTTCAAGTTTGCCGCAGATACAAGGAAGATGCAGAC
>CAZTHW010000278.1:0-3465 GCA_964613595.1 uncultured Desulfobacteraceae bacterium
TAGTGGACTATGCGAGACTGCATCTGACGCAGTAGATGCGGCAAACTTGGAAATCAAGGCAGCAGATCAAAAATGAACGCACAAGACAAAATTCGGGCTGCCGTGGTGGGCGTGGGGTACCTGGGCAAGTTTCACGCGGAAAAATACGCAAACCTTCCGGAGGCAGAACTCATCGGGGTTGCCGACACCGACCCGGCCCAGGCCCGGGCGGTGGCCGAGCGGGTGGGATCTGAGGCGTATACCGATTACACCACGCTTTTTGGAAAAGTAGATGCAGTCAGCATCGCCGTTCCTACCCCGCTGCATTACGAAATCGCCGGGGCGTTTCTGGCGCATGGCGCTGACGTGCTTATTGAAAAACCCATGACGCAGACGGTGGCCGAGGCGGACGAGCTTATTGACCTGGCGGAGAAAAAAGGAAGAATTATCCAGGTGGGACACCTGGAGCGGTTTAACCCGGCCGTGGTTGCGGTGCGCGATATTGTGCGCAGCCCAATTTTCATCGAGTGCAACCGCCTGAGCCTTTATCAGCCCCGGGGCACGGAGGTCAGCGTGGTCCATGACCTGATGATCCACGACATTGACCTGATTCTCAACTTCGTCAGGTCCGGTATTCGATACTGCCATGCCATGGGCGCGCCCGTGGTCACGGACAACGTGGATATCGCCAACGCGCATATCGAGTTTGAAAACGGTGCGGTGGCCAATGTGACCGCCAGTCGGATTTCCAATAAGAGCGAGCGCAAGATCCGCCTTTTCCAGCAGGACGGATACCTCTCCATTGATTTTGCCAATAGGTCCATCACCCATATTCACCCGGGCACCGGTGCGGAAACCTGCCCGGTGCCGGGCATGCAGATGGAAACCCAGGATTTTGCACAGGCAGATGCCCTGGCAGATGAAATCCGTTCATTTATCGCAGCCGTGGCCCATCGCAGCCCGCCCGAGGTTTCCGGCCAGATGGGCAGGGACGCCCTGAATCTTGCCGTGGATATTACCCGGCAGATTGATGCGGCAATGGCGCAAATGAAAGGATGAGGCCATGGTCCCGGCATCGCAGCAGCGCAGGGTAATGATGATTGCGGGCGAGACCTCCGGGGACCATCACGGGGCGCGCGTGGTTCGGGAAATGTCTGCCAGGGATCCGGACCTGGCTTTTTTCGGTATCGGGGGGCCCTGGATGAAGGAATCCGGCGTGGAGATCCTGGTGGATGCCGACCGGCTGTCGGTGGTTGGCATCACCGAGGTTTTTGCCAGGCTTCCCGCAGTGCTCCGTGAGGCCAGGCGCATCAAGAAGGAAATGGTGCAGCGGCGCCCGGATCTGCTGATTCTGATCGACTTTCCGGATTTCAATCTCCACATGGCCAAATTTGCCCGGAAACACGGGGTGCCGGTGCTTTACTACATCAGTCCCCAGGTATGGGCATGGCGCAGGGGGCGCGTGCGAAAGATCCGGCGCTACGTGGACCACATGGCCGTGATCCTTCCGTTTGAGGCGGATTTTTATCGTACCCGCGATGTTGCGGCCACTTTTGTGGGGCATCCGCTGCTGGATCATTATGCAGAAAAAGACCCGCAGCCGCATGTATGGTCGGATAACGGCAAGACCCGGGTGGGACTGCTCCCGGGTTCGCGCTGCAGCGAAATCCGCCGGAATCTGCCGGTGATGCTGGCATCTGCACGCCGGCTGCAGGACAACCTTGCGGATATCGGGTTCATTGTCTCCATGGCCCCGGGCATTGATCGGCAATGGATGGAAGATTTCATCCGCCCGTATCGGGGCGTAATCGATATCGAGTTGATGCCAGGGGCGATCGACCGGGTACTGTTGCAATGCAACCTCGTGGTGGCCGCTTCGGGCACGGTCACCCTGGAGGCAGCCATCCACGGCGTGCCCATGGTCATCATGTATCACGTGTCGCCCGTGAGCTACCAGCTGGGCCGGATGCTGGTAAACGTCGACCATATCGGCCTGGCCAACATTATCGCAGGCCAGCGGGTGGTGCCCGAGTTGATCCAGCAGGACGCCAACCCGGCGGCCATCGCCCGTACGGTGGCGCATCTGCTTTCAGACAGAAAAGCGCTTGCAGACCTGCGCCGGCGGCTCCGATCGGTCCGGGCGATGCTGGGCGAGGCCGGGGCCTCTGCAAAAACCGCGGATATTGCCCTTTCCATGATCCCGGACAGGCGGCAGCACAATGATTGACAGCCGCCGGAAAGCCGAAGAAATATGCGGGAAATCATCACCAATTACGCGTATTCTATAAAAACCACGAAGAACGCGAAGATAACGAAGAGAAAACATAAAAAAATAATTGTTTTGCGCCCGTCGTGGTTGCAATGACTGCTTTTTATTATGTCAATTAAGCCCAAAATCGAGCTGCGGCAGCGGCACAAGCGCCTGCTGGGCTATGTCCGCCAAAGCTGGGGCAAGCTTGCCGTGGCCATGTTCTGCATGATCGTGGTATCGGCCACCACCTCGGCCACGGCCTTTATCGTCAAGCCGGTACTCGACGATATTTTCATGAAGAAAAACGAGCAGATGCTCCTTTTGATGCCCCTGGCGGTAATGATCATCTACCTTTTGCGGGCCGCTGCCATGTACGGCCAGGAGTTTCTGATGCATTACGTGGGCGAAAGCATCATCCGGCAGCTTCGCGATAACCTCTATGAGCGGATATCGGATCTTTCCCTGGCGTTTTTCCAGCGGACAAAAACCGGGGTGCTCATGTCCCGGATTACCTATGACGTCAATATCATCAAGAACATGGTTTCCAATGCCGTCACCGGGGCCCTGCGGGACTGTTTTACCATTGTCGGCCTGGTTTTCGTGATCTTTTACCGGGACTGGAAGCTGGCCCTGATTGCCATTCTGGTGCTGCCCCTGGCGGTTTTCCCGATATACAAATTCGGGCGGCGCATCCGGCGGTTCAGTACCCGGAGCCAGGAATCCATGGGGGATCTGAGCGCATTTCTCCACGAGACAATCGGGGGCAACAAGGTCGTCAAGGCGTTTAACATGGAGGAGGCCGAGAAGTCGCGGTTTGCCGACCGCAATAAACAGGTGTTCCGCTTTGAAGTCAAGACCTTTCGCAGCAAGGCCCTTTCCTCCCCGGTTATGGAGATCCTGGGCGGCATCGGCATGGCGCTGATAATCTGGTACGGCGGCAAGGGGGTTATCAGCGGCGAGTCCACGCCGGGGACGTTTTTTTCCTTCATGACCGCGGTAATGCTTTTGTATGCGCCGATCCGAAAGCTGACCAAGCTAAACAATGTCCTGCAGCGGGGCTTGGCAGCCGCAGACCGGGTTTTTGACCTCCTGGAAACCCAAAGCGATATCACGGATCCGGAACATCCCCGCTCATTGCCGGATCCCCCGCACCGGATCACCTTTGATGATGTTTCATTTGCATATGCCGACAGCGATCCCGTGCTCAAAAACATCAGCCTGGAAGTGCACCCGGG
>CAZTHW010000279.1:0-3459 GCA_964613595.1 uncultured Desulfobacteraceae bacterium
CAGCACAACCGCAAGATGTTTGACATGGTGTTAAAAGAGGCGGTCCGGCTGGGCAAGGATCTTTTGTTTCCCCTTTTTGAGGAAATGGACCGCAAGCAGCCGGAACTCGTCGGCGGCGAGGTCAGGGTGCATCCTTCCATGAAAAAGATCATAAAGGAATTCGCGGAAGGCGGCTGGCTGACCAGTACGGTCCCGTTTGACCAGGACGGCGAACAACTGCCCAACATGGTGGCCGATATTTGTGAGTTCATCTTTGCCGCGGCCAACTATTCGGCCCATGCTTACGTGGGATTGACCAAGGGTTCCTCGCATCTGATCGAGTGCTTTGGCAGCAAGGAACTCTATGACACGTATGTGCCCAACATGCGGGCCGGCAAGTGGCAGGGCACCATGGCGTTGACCGAGCCCGAGGCGGGTTCTTCGCTCTCTGATGTGGCCACCACGGCCGAGCCCACGGACCACGGCTATTACGCGATCAAGGGGCAGAAGATCTTCATTTCCGCCGGCGATCATGACGCGGCGGAAAACGTGGTGCACCTGATGCTGGCCAGGATTGCCGGCGCCCCGGCCGGCGTGAAGGGGATTTCCCTGTTCGTGGTGCCCAAGTACCGCCCGGAGGCAGACGGTACCCTGGTGTCCAATGACATGGCCACTTCCGGCATCTATCACAAGCTGGGCTATCGCGGCTGTCCCATTGCGCAGCTGAGCATGGGTGATAAGAACGACTGCCGCGGCTGGCTGGTGGGCGAGCCGCACCAGGGGTTGAAATACATGTTCCAGATGATGAACGAAGCCCGCATCGGCGTGGGCATGGGCGCCACCGCCATGGCCAGCGCGGCCTATTATGCCGCCCTGGAGTACAGTCGCTCCCGGCAGCAGGGGCGCAAGCCCGGGCAGAAGGATCCGAGCTCACCGCCGGTTGCCATTATCGAGCATGCGGATGTCAAGCGGATGCTGCTGTTTCAGAAGGCCGTGGTGGAGGGTTCGCTTTCGCTGCTTTCCCAGTGCAGCAAGTACGTGGATTATCTGAAGGTGCTCGACGGTGAAAACCGGCAGAAGTACAATCTGCTGCTTGAAATCCTGACCCCGGTGGCCAAGACCTACCCCTCGGAAATGGGCAATCTCGCCATCAGCGCCGGCCTGCAGTGCCTGGGCGGCTCCGGGTTCTGTGATGACTATCCCCTGGAGCAGTATTACCGGGATTGCCGGATCCATCCCATACACGAGGGCACCACCGGCGTGCAGGGCATGGACCTGCTGGGCAGAAAGGTGATGATGCAGCAGGGACAGGCCTTTGCCCATTACGTAAATGAGCTGCAGGAAACCATTGCCGCGGCAAAGGACGATTCCGAGCTGGCCGGGTTTGCCGGCAGACTGGCGCAGGCCCTGGACCGGCTCCAGGAGGTGACCCGGCACCAGGTCTCGGTTGCGGAAAAGCAGGGCGCAGAGGCCTTTCTGGCGGATGCCGTGCTCTACCTGGAGTATTTCGGGATCGTTACCATTGCCTGGCAGTGGCTGCTGCAGGGCATTGCCGCCCGCAAGGCCCTGGAATCGGGGCCAAAGAAAAAGGACCGGGATTTTTACGCGGGTAAGATGTATGCCCTGCGCTATTTTTACGGCTACGAGCTGCCCAAGACCGAGGGCCTTGCCGCGCGCCTGACAGATGATGACAAGCTGACCGTGGAAATGGGCGCCGAGGCATTCAACGATTAAATCCGCCTGTCAGCAGCGGGCGACATAGATGCCGTTTGTTGATGACGATTGCTGCAGGGGGTTGTCAAATTCGACGGTGCGGCCCTCTGCGCGGTCAAATATGCCCGACAGGGTACGGACAAATTCCTCCCGGGGCGGATCATTGGACCACAGAGCAAATACGCCGCCGGACTTGAGAAATGATTTGACCCGCCTGATGCCGGCCGCGGTGTAAAAATCGCCGTGGCCGGCATCAAGCAGGCTGCCCGGGCTGTGGTCGATATCGAGCAAAACGGCATCAAACCGGTGCCCGGGGACCTCCGGGTCAAATCCGTTTTCGCGGGCCAGGGAAAAGAAATCCGCCTGGTAAAACACGCAGCGCGGATCATTGTTCAGGACCTGCCCGTTTGGCACCAGCTCCCGGGTGTGCCAGTCAATCACCGGCTGGAAGGCCTCGATGACCACCAGGCGCTTGACCTGCTCGTATTTCAGGGCGGCTGCAGCCGTATATCCCAGGCCGAGCCCGCCGACCGCCACGTCCCAGCCGCTGCCGCCGAGCCCGCCCAGGCCGATATCTGCCAGGGCCTGCTCGGATGCGTAAAAAAGGCTCGACATCAGGTACTGCTCGCCGAGCTTGACCTCGTAAACCGTCATGCCCTTGAGCGCCAGCAGGCGCCGGCGCCTGAGGACCAGTTCGCCCATGGGGGTCTGCCGGTAATCGAGTTCTTCAAACAGCGGTTCCGGATTCATAAAAACGCCTTTCCGCAGGTGACAGACGGGTTGGTATTTCAAGGCACCGTTCTTCTTTTCACCCGCCAGCCCGGGTCTTTGTGATCAATACAACATCGTTTCCGACAAATTCAACCGGTGCCTGCCAGGCATCAGCCAGCCACTGAAACGCGGGTTTGGAAAAAAAGCAGACGTGGGTCTCGTCGTTTTTGTAATGCCATTTTTCAAATGCCTGCCTGCTGTGCACCAGCTTTGTCATGATGCCCAGAATACCGCCGGTTTTCAGCATCCCCCACAGCCGCTCCAGTTCACAGCCCGGATGGTGCAGGTGTTCCAGAACCTCGCTGGCGGTGATAAAATCGTATTTATTTTCAAAAACCGCCGGGTTGCACGCATAAAACTTGTCATAGGTGTCCACGTGATATCCCTGTTCCCGGAACATGGCCGCCAGGGCGGGGCCGGGGCCGCAACCGAAGTCCAGGCCCGAAGCCCCTTGTGCCAGCCGGCTGCACACGGGTGCAAACAGCCGGCTTAAGAACTTTCTGTAACCCGGGTCATCCGGATGATTTTCGTGCAGGTCGTATCTGGCTTTTTCTTTTGTCCCGGAAATTCGGTATGTCTCCGGCACAAACACCAGGTTGCAGGTCCGGCAGATCACGTACTCCCTGTACCTGTCGGCAGTGTAGTAAACGGTTTCCGTGCCTGCGCACAGCCCGCACTGCACCCCGGAAAAAGGGGGCAGATCTGTTTTTTCCATTTTTTCAGGAAATCCGCCAGGTGATTTCCGGCTCGTTTCGCAGGGGCAGCCGGTGATAGGAAAACTTCGGGTGCCCGATCATCATGGCGCCAAAGCACTGATGCCCCTCTGGAAGGCCCAGGGCATCCTGCATGGGCGGGAAATTGCCGGCAGCGGCCATGAAATAGCCGGCCCAGCAGCCGCCCAGGTCCATGGTGGTGGCCGCAAGCTCGAGATAGGCCATGGCAATGGTGCACGCAGCCGGGGCCGGGCGCAGGTTTTTGTCCGCATGGGTCATGATG
>CAZTHW010000280.1:0-3440 GCA_964613595.1 uncultured Desulfobacteraceae bacterium
AACAATTACTCCCCGTTGCGCCGCTTAAACGCTTCGGTCTCCAGGCCGACTTCCCTTATCAGCCGGTGCAGGTACTGCCGCTGAATGCCCGCCCGCTCGGCGGCCCGGCTGATATTCCCCCCGCTTTCAGCCAGCAAACCCCGGATGTACTGGCGGTAGAATTCCGTGAGGACCGTATCCCTGGCCTCGCGAAACGGCAGGTTTAGCACATCCCGGCCCACTTCCGGTGCAGAAACAGCCTCCTGGCCAGGGGCGGCAAACAGATCCCGGGGCTCCAGGGTATCTCCCCTGCAGAAAATCACCCCCCGCTCGATAATGTTTTCCAGTTCCCGGACATTGCCGGAATAATGACGGGTTTTCAGCGCGCGGATCGCTTCTTCGGATATCGCGCACACCGGCTTTTGGTACAGGAGGCTGTATTTTTTCATGAAATGCTGTGCCAGCCCCGGAATATCCTCCGGCCGCCGGCCCAGGCAGGGCACGTGAATATGGATCACATGGAGCCGGTAATACAGATCCTCCCGGAAACTGCCCTCCTGCACGTCTTCCTCCAGAGAATGGTTGGTAGCGGCCACGAACCGGATATCGGCCTTTCGGGTGCGGGTGGAGCCCACGGGTTTGTATTCGCCTTCCTGGAGCAGGCGCAGCAGCTTGGTCTGCATGGAAAGGCTCAGGTCCCCGATTTCATCCAAAAACAGGGTGCCGCCGTGGGCTTCTTCCACCAGCCCTTTTTTGTCTTTCCACGCCCCGGTAAACGCACCCTTGACGTGGCCGAACAGCTCGGATTCGATCACGTTTTCGGATATGGCCGTGCAGTTGACGGTAATAAACGGTTTGGATTTGCGCAGGCTGTACTGGTGCACCGCCTGGGCGGCTAGTTCCTTGCCGGTGCCGCTTTCCCCGGTGATCAGCACGGTGGCGGTGGTGGGCGCCACCTGCCTGATCTCTTCGAGAATGGATTTGATGGCGCCTGATGAGCCGATAATAGGCGGTGCAGCTTCCTTCTGCACCAGCTCTTCGCGCAGGGCGATATTTTCCGAAACGATCTGCCGCCACTGCATGGCCTTGTCAATGGTAAGCAGAATCCGTTCCCGGCGGAAGGGCTTGGTGATATAATCGTATGCGCCTTCCTGAATCGCCTCAACAGCGGTTTCAATGGTGGCATATGCGGTCATGATCACCACCGAGGTATCGGGCCGGATCTTCTTGATCTGCCTCAAGACTTCGATGCCGCTCATTTTCGGCATCTTCAGATCAAGGACCACCAGGTCAAAAGGGCTGTGCGCAAATATTTCCAACGCCTTTTGCGGATCGCTTTCGGTGGTGACCTCGTGATCGGTCTCTTCGGCGATATACCGGGAAAGCAGGACCAGCATGTCCTTTCCATCATCAACGATCAAAATTTTTCCAGCCATTATGATTCCGCCTCGTAAATCGGCATTTTGACGATAAAAACCGTGCCGTGTTTCTCTTCGGGGCTCTCCGGATCTTCTTTCGGAGTGCTCCTGCAGTCGATGGTACCGCCGTACTTGCTGACAATGCCGTAGGTAACCGACAGGCCGAGCCCCGTGCCCTCGCCTTCGGGCTTGGTGGTAAAAAACGGCTCGAAAATCCGGTCCAGATCCTGGCGGGCAATGCCGTGGCCGGTGTCTTCGATCTCCACGGCCGCTTTTTTGGCCCCGGTTTCGTAGCCGGAGCGGATGGTCAGGGTACCCCCGCCATTCATGGCTGCACAGGCATTGTTGACCAGGTTCAGAAACACCTGCTGCAGCTCCCGGGGATCCCCGCGCACCGGCGGGATGTCTTCTTCCAGTTCCGTGACCAGCTCGATGCCTTCCATTTCAATGGTGTGGAAAACAATATTGATGATTTCCCGGATACTTTCGTTTACATCCGAATGACTTTCCGCGCCTTCTCCGAACCGGGCAAAACGCAGCAGGTTCTCCACGATCTGCTTGCAATGCATTCCCTGCCGCTCAATGGTTTTCAGGTCTTCATAAGACTGGCTCTCCCTGGATGTCTTACGAATCAGCAAATCAGAGAAACCCAGGATCACGCCCAGGGGGTTGTTAATCTCATGGGCCACCCCGGCTGCCAGGGTTCCCAGGGAAGCAAGCTTTTCCGTGTTGATAAGCTGGCGCTCCAGGTTTTTTTCATGGGTGACATCCCGGGCAATGCACAGCACGGTTTCCACCCGCCCTGTCTCATCCCGGATGGGCATGAAATTGGCGCTCAGCCAGACTTCATGTTCTTTGTCAACCTTCAGGGTAAACTCGTCGCGGACGCTTCGCTCGTGGCGGTATACCATCTGGAGCAGCCTGCGCTGCTTTCTGGAGGATTCCGGGGGAAGAAGGTGGTCAATGTTCCGGTCGATGAAATCCGCAGGCCGGCCGCCGAAAAAATTGGCGGTATAACTGTTCATGGACTGGAAGCGGCCTTCGCGGTCCACGGTGAAAATAAAATCCTCAGCGCTTTCCACCAGCGAGCGGTACTTCATTTCGGACTTCTGCAGCGCTTCTGTGCGCTCATCCACCCTTCGCGCCAGCTCCCGGGCCCAGCGGATCTCGTTGAACAGAATACCGGTGCCCGCAGACACGATCACCAGGATCAGCACGGCCTGAAACAGAAACAGCCATATATGGGTCTGGCTGATGTATCCCTCGATCTCCGAGACCGGGGCCACCACGGCAACGGACCAGTATTGGGAAGAGGCGCCGGGGATGTTGATCGGCACGTATGCGATCAGTTTTTCAATCTTTCCGGTAAATCCCCGGTGCCATCCGGCGATGTAAGATCCGGTGCCTTTTTTCCCGGCCAGCATCTTGTTTTTCTGGATAAAATTGATGGTCTGGTGTGATATGGCCGGATTTCGCTCTTCCCTGGCGGTAAACGCGCTTTTGCCGATGAAATCGGCATAGGGATGATACAAAAACGTGCCCTCACTGTCGATAACCCAGGCATACCCGGTTTTTCCCGACCGAATATCGCGCAGGAACTGACCGAGAAACCGGGCGACATCAAGCCGGGCAATCACCGTGCAATCCGTTCCGGCAGCCGGGCCGGCCAGAAAGACACGCATGCCGCCGATATGCGGAATCGGCCGGGATATGTATGTATCCGGGTCAGACAGGCGATCACGCAGGTGTGCGTAAGCGTCTTTGCGCATCGGGTTTACCCGCCACCTGCGGGGATATCCGTAGGTATGGACTTTTTGTGCACCCGGATCGAGAATGTCCACCCGGTAAACATTGTTGCCCATGGACCGGTACAGCATCCGCCCCAAATCCTCCCGGACCGCGGGGATGTTGCCTTTGCTGCGGGAAATCATTTGGGCCGCAATTTCGATTTCCCGGCTGATAAAAGAAAGCTCCCGCTCGACCTGGCCCTTGATATCCCGGGCGATAACCATCTGCATATCATTGAACTGCGTTTTTGCAACA
>CAZTHW010000281.1:0-3406 GCA_964613595.1 uncultured Desulfobacteraceae bacterium
AACTGGTCAAGACCCGGAATCTTGCTGAAAACCTGCGCGTTTGCAAGGAGGAAAGTGAAATCGAGGCGATCCGGACATCTCTGCATTTGGCCGAATCCGCGTTTTCCCGATTTTTGGAAAAGCTTTCCGCTGGCATGTCCGAAGCCCGGGCCGCCTGGGAGATTGAAAAGCAGATGCGCGAAGCCGGGGCCGAGGCGGTCTCCTTTCCGGTGATTTGCGCATTCGGTACCAACGCCGCCCTGCCCCATGCCGTGCCCACGGAGCGGGCGCTGCAAAACAGCCAGCCCTTGTTATTTGACTGGGGAGCGCGATTAAACGGCTATTGCAGCGATATTTCCCGGACCATTGTCCTGGGAAAACCCGATGAAGAGTTCAGCCGGATATTTACCGCGGTCTATGACGCCCAGCAGAAGGCCATTGCAGCGGTAAAGCCAGGAGCCTGGACAAAGGACATTGACGCCGCAGCCCGCGATCACCTGCACAACAAGGGCCTGGATCAGTATTTCGGCCACGGCCTGGGCCACGGCGTGGGCCTGGCCATCCACGAAGCCCCGTCGCTGAGCCCGATGGATGAACGAAACGTGCAGCTCGAGGAAAACATGGTCTTCACCGTGGAGCCGGGCGTATATCTACCCGAATGGGGCGGCGTGCGCCTGGAGAACATGGTGGCAGTACGCCCCTGGGGCGCAGAGCTGCTAAACAGCATGAACGTGAAAGTCTGACCCGCTCTTGATGAATGAAATATCTGCGCAGATCGATCAGTATCTCAATTACCTGATGGTGGAAAAAGGGCTTTCCGGGGCCACCATCGAGTCCTACGGATCGGACCTGGCCCGGTTTCACCGGTTTTTGTCCGGACAGAAGATCAAGCGGGTTGCCGAAGTCGATACCGCGGCCATATTGAAATACCTTTTGCGCCTGCGCGACGACGGGCTCGGCATCCGTTCCAGGGCCCGGCACATGGTTACCCTGCGGGGGTTTTTCCGGTTTCTGGTGCAGGAAAAGGCCATCTCCCAGGATCCGGCCCGGCTCATTGACCTGCCCAAGTCCGGCCTGAAACTGCCGGATGTGCTTTCTGTCACCGAGGTGGCAAACCTGCTGGAAACACCGGATACCAACCGGCACAAGGGCCTGCGGGATGCGGCCATGCTCGAGCTGCTCTATGCCGCCGGGCTGCGCGTAAGCGAGCTGCTGCATTTAAAGCTCCGGGACATCAACCTGGAGGCCGGTTTCGTGCGGGTGTTCGGCAAGGGATCCAAGGAGCGGCTGGTTCCCGTGGGCGGCAAGGCCCGGGAGAAGGTGGATCACTACATCAAAATCGCCCGCCCTGCCCTGCTTAAAAGCCGCACCAGCGCCTACCTGTTTTTCGGCCGCGCCGGCCGGCCCATGAGCCGCCAGGGATTCTGGAAGCTGGTCAAACAGTATGCCCTGGCCGCGGGGTGCGATAAAAGCATCACCCCGCATACCTTCCGCCACTCCTTTGCCAGCCACCTGCTCGAAGGCGGCGCAGACCTGCGCGCCGTGCAGATGATGCTGGGCCACGTGGATATTTCCACCACCCAGATTTATACCCACGTGGCCCGCGATCACATGAAGCGGATGCATGAACAGTACCATCCGCGGGGGTGAAGTTACCGAAGCGGTTTTCCCGAATTCCGGATAAAGCGAAGAGTTCAAGCCCGCCGTTGGCAGGAAAAGGAGGAGAAGTTTTCCTGCCAACGGCTGATATCAGACTTCGGCTGCATGTGCCGAAACCTGGTGGCTTTTGCTACAGCTCCAGGGAAAACCCGAGGAGAAAATTGGTTTCCGGGGAAGGGTAATAAGCTCTTTGAGTCAGGGAAGAATTCAATACCCCGTACTCCGAGTACTCCTTATCAAACAGGTTGTTGACCTTCAGATAAGCATTCATCTTTTTCCACTGGTACCGGACCTTTGCGTTTGCCACGAAATAGTCGTCCTGATCTTCAAAATTATTGGCAAAGTCGCTGATAAAAGGTCGCTCGCCCACGTATACCCCGTTTAAGGCCAGGGTCAGATTTTTCATCAGGTAAAATGTGGAGGTCAAACTGGCTTGGTGTTCAGGCACGCCGGGAAAATCGTTTCCGTCAAACTGCCCGCCATCAATGGTGGCATCCGTATATGAGTAGGTGCCTTTTAATTGAAGCGATTCGAAATCTTTTGTCAGCATTATTTCAACGCCATCGCGCTGCGTTTCTGCATCAAGATTCTCATTTGCGCCAAATATCCCGGCTGTTGGGTTATAAAGGATTTCGTCTTCCGTATCGATTCGAAAAATATTGATATTCCCATACAGGCTGTCTGAAAAGGAATGTTTTACACCGAGTTCGTAGTTGTCAGAAGTCTGCGGCTTCATCTCCGTATCGATGGTATTGTATTGAAAATTAAAAAATTCATCCAACACCGGATACCTGAAACTTCGTGAGAAACTGAAATATACCTGGGAATTCTTCTTGTATTTGTAACTCGCGCCTGCGGTGTACAAATCTTCGATAGCTTCAGTTTCATCCGGAGTGCTCGGTTCAAAAGTAAATTCGGCCTTGTCATACCTGTAGCCTCCGGAAACTGCAAGTTTTTCCGTTACATTGAGCTCTTCGTGGATGTAGAATCCATAGTTCTTTCTTTCAAGTTCGAACCTGTCGGTTCCCGCGTAGCTCGAAGTGTTGACAATATCCTCTTCATCCGCGACATAGTCCATGCCAACAGTCAGGTTATGACCCAGGCCAAAGATATTCTCTTTGAAAACAAGTTGGGGGGAAGCGGAAACAGATTCTATTTCCGTGTTCCCTTCATAGGTACCGCCTGTAAAGGAACTGAAAAATAATGATTCTCTGTTTCTAAAAGACATATCAATTTTAAACAGACTGTTATTCCAGAAATAAATTTCCGGTCCGCCTTTGACATAATAATCCTCGACATCTGTATAATCATCCGGGTGAAGGGTATCGGTTCGGGAGACACCTGAGTCAAAGTCGCTTTCTGTAATGGCACCCGGCAAGCCGGTTTTATCTTCATGGTATCCACTGCTGAGATTAAGTTTTATACTGTCACCGGCAAAATAGCCCAGGTTTACACCCACATCCTTTGCCCGGGTATCGCTGTTGTCCCTGTACCCGTCGGAGGTCAAGTAGCTGCCGGATACGGCGTAAGATAAGCTCTTTTGCGAACCGCTGACTTGAGCATCGGCTTTCCAGGTATCATAGCTTCCGCCGGCTGCTTCGGCTTTTGCTTGAAACTCTCTGCCCTCTTTGGTGATGATATTGATTACCCCGCCGCCGCTGTTGTCTCCGTAAAGCACGCTGCCCCTGCCACCACGAACGATTTCAATTCGCTCAATCCGGTCCAGGGGGATCAGGGTCCAATCCGTTCCGCTTAGATCAGCCTGATT
>CAZTHW010000282.1:0-3405 GCA_964613595.1 uncultured Desulfobacteraceae bacterium
GCCATGATTTGTCCGGACACGGATTTTTGCCCCTGTCTGCCGTATGCGCGTCAATGCCGGCCGGCGGCAATCCGGCTTTACAGGTCCGCCGAGCCCACGTAGGGCAGCATGGCGATCTTTCTGGCCCGCTTAATGGCCACGGCCAGGCGTCTCTGGTGCCTTGCGCAGGTGCCTGAAATGCGCCTGGGAATGATCTTGCCGCGTTCCGTGATAAAGTATTTGAGCATGCCGGGATCTTTATAGTCAATCACCAGGTTCGGGTCCGCGCAGAACCGGCAGACCTTGCGCCGATGGAAAAACCGTCGTTTGTTCATCACAGCCATCTTATGACTCCTCTTCTTGGCTTGCCGGTGTGGTTTTTTCGGTCTGAGCAGCAGGTGCTTCGGTTTCCGCGGCTGCGGTTTCAGGCTCGGTCTTTTCTGCCGCGCTTTCCTGTTCCCCGGCTTCTTCCGCGGAACCTGCCTGCAATGCCTCCGGGTCCACATTTTCTTCCAGGCGGACCGTCATAAACCGGAGCACACGCTGGTCGTGGCGCAGCATCTGCTCAATTGCATCAACGATCTCTCCGGTGCCGCAGAAATCGGTACGCACATACTGCCCCTGTTTTTTCTTGCGGATTTCGTAGGCCAGCTTTCGCATGCCCCAGTCGTCAAATGCGAGAAGGGTGCCGTTGCGCCTGGTAATCTGCGATTCGATGCGTTCGAGCAGCGCCTTCTTGTCGTCCTCGCCGACGTCCGCATCAATGATGGTAATGTTTTCGTACCTGTTCATGCCGCCTCCTTTTGGCTTTTAGTAGCCCCGATCAACTCCGGATCAGAGCAAGGATAAGCAACTGTGCAAATCTATTTATTAAACGAAAATTCGTCGTTTCTGTCAAGCATAATTTAAATCAGCACGCGCATTTGCCCGCAAATAAAAAAGCCTTTCAGGTTATTTCGAAAGGCCGCCTGGAAACGGTGATTTCAATGATTCGCCTCCGCTGGAGCCGAATTCAAATCTTTTATAACATTCAATTTTTCATGTCAATATTTTATGGCCCAGGGGCAAATTCTGCAGTCATCCGCGGCTTGCAATCGGAAGCCGGATCATATATAAAACGCTTGTGAATTTTACCAGATCCATGAGGAGGGGCGATGAAAATCCGGACAAAAATCATGCTGGGATTTCTGATCCTTGCGATCATGCTTGCCGCGGCAGGGGCCTTTTCCATATACCAACTCAAAACCATTGGTTCCTCTGTCCAGTCATTGCTTGATGACAATTACCGCAGCATCAATGCGGCCAAGAAGATGACCGCGTCCCTGGAGCGTGAAGATCGCGGCATGCTGCTTCTGTTTTCGGGCAAGCGGATGGAAGGGCGGCAAACCATCCGGGAGGCTGATGCCAATTTCCGGGAGGCCCTGAAAACCGCGGAGAACAGTCTGACCATTGACGAAGAAAAGGCTTACGTGGACCGGATCCGCAACCTGTACGGCAAATACAGCGCATTATGGGAGCGTTCCATAGCCGGCACCGCCGATGAGGGCAATCTGGAGAGGTATTTTAAAGATGTGCAGCCGTCTTTCAAGGCGGTAAAAAACGCGGTCCAGGAGTTGATGTCTATTAACGACAAGTCCATGTATGAAACCGCATCCGGTCTAGAAAATCAGGCTCATCGAGCTATAATGCCGCTTGTGGTCGCCATCCTGTCGGCCCTGGTTTTTACTTTGCTGTTTAATTTTTTTGTCAATTTTTATATCGTCAACCCGATTTTATCCATTACCCGTTCAATCGAGGGTTTCCTGACACATGAGAAACCCATCGCGGTAAAGCTCGACGCTGACGATGAGCTCGCAGATCTGGCCGGATCCGTATCCAACCTGGCGGCGATGGTGAAAATGGACCGTCACGACACCGATCAATGATAGAGATTTCGGATTTCCGGGAAAGGCCGCAGTTATGAGATCGCAGATCATTATCCGTTATATCGGATTCGTGTTACTGTCTAACGCTTTGTTTCTTTTCATTTCCGCGGCCGTCTCCGCGATCAATTGTGATTCCGCGTTTCTTCCCCTTTCATACAGTGCCGTTGTTACCGCACTTATCGGAATTTTTCCGGCCATTTTCGTGCCGCCGCCGGAAAACATCGAAAACGATGAAGGCATGGTGATCGTGGTGGCCGGGTGGCTCGTATCCGCATTGATCGGAACCCTGCCTTATATCATGTGGGGGGATCCGTTTAGCTTTACAAACGCATGGTTTGAGAGTGTCTCCGGTTTTACCACCACGGGATCCTCCATTCTGTCTGATATAGAGGCGCTGCCCGCGGGATTGCTGTTGTGGCGTTCGACCACGCAATGGATCGGCGGCATCGGCATTATTGTATTCATGCTTGCAGTGGTTCCGTCCACCGGGCAGACAGCCATGGTGCTTTACAAAAACGAGATCTCGTCCCTGGCAGTGGAGAACTTCCGTTACCGTACCCGAAAGACCCTGCAGATTCTGCTGGTGGTATATCTCGGGCTGACCGTTCTGGAGAGCCTGTGCCTGGTGCTCGCCGGCATGGGGGTTTTCGACGCGGTCACACACAGTTTTGCCACCGTGGCCACAGGGGGGTTTTCCCCGAAAAACAGCAGCGTGGCGCATTTTGCCAGCCCCGTGATCGAAGGCATCATCATGGTTTTTATGATCCTTTCGGGGATTCATTTTGCCCTGATTTTTCTGGGCATCACGGATCGCAGCGGAAAAATCTGGCGCTCCTCGGTGGTCCGGTACTATCTTGCGGCCATGGCAGTGGGGGTGCTGCTTGTGGGGTATAATATCTGGGGCCGGGTTTTCGAAGGTTTTTGGGAGGCCCTGCGCTTTGCCGCGTTCCAGGTGATATCACTGGGTACCAGCACGGGATTTGCAAACGCGGATTCCAGCACCTGGCCGGGTTTTTCAATCCTGATCCTGATTTTTTTCACCCTGCAGTGTGCATGCGCGGGTTCTACTTCAGGCGGTATCAAGGTTGACCGGGTTATAATGTTCTGGAAAAGCCTGACCGGTCAATTTCTTAAAATGAAGCATCCCAAGGCGGTCATTGCATTGAAGATTGACAATACGGTGATCGAGCCGAGAGTTGTAGAAGCCGGCCTCCTTTATATCACGCTTTACATTTGCGTGGTATTTATATCCAGCCTTGCGCTGACCTTTCTGGGCGTGGATATCATGTCCGCGTTTTCAGGGTCTGCAGCCGCCATGGGAAATGTCGGGCCCGGTTTTTCCACGGTGGGTTCTTTTTCCAATTTCGCCGCAATTCCGGCAGCCGGCAAATGGGTGCTGAGTATCGTGATGCTCCTGGGCCGCCTGGAAATTTTCGGACTGACCATGTTTTTGTTTTACCGCGTGATCCGCTAATGGGGGCCCCTGATTTGTCTTTGGAAG
>CAZTHW010000283.1:0-3395 GCA_964613595.1 uncultured Desulfobacteraceae bacterium
CATCATCGGCGCCCCGGCCCTGTTTGCCGCATCCGGGGCAATGGCCCTGCTCGGCGGCGCCCTGATGATCTTCGAATCCGCAACCCGCCCTGCAGAGAGTTGAAACCCGGGCAACCAACCCACCTGAAAAAAACGGAACCCCCAGTCCTGCATGCGGATTCAGGGTATTCCAATCCGGATACTTTGTCTTTGAAATCCAAGGATTTTGAAGCTTTTCGGGACTATATTGGTGGAATTGTCGAGGCGGTTGGACAGGGCGGGACGGCGGGGTGGCCCGGCACTCAACTGGGAATGCAAGCCGGTGTTTTTGGAATCTCTGGAATTTGAGTGAGATTCATATCTTATGAGAGCTCACTTCTTTGAGTGCCGGAATTCCCCGCCGGCCCGCCCTGCGAAAATCCTTGAAGCTACGGTTTTTTGCAGGGCCTCACAGATTGAAAGCTTTCGAAAAACCCCCGGTCTTCAATGCCAAGCCGCACACTTTGTCTGTCTGTGGGAGGGCGAACACACAGGTTCGCCCCTGCGCCTGAAATTTTAACATTTCCGATTTCGATTTGGACAAAGGGATTTGTTCTATCTGCCGGGGATCGGGGGTTTTGCATCCGGGTCGATGACCAGGAAATACAATTGGCCCCGGTGCTTCATGTAACCGGCGGCAAGCTCGGCATATTCGCCGCTGCCCCAGAAAATATCGGCCCGCCCGGGCCCGCGGATGGCACTTCCCGTATCCTGGCTGCACATGAACCGGGAAAAGGATTGCCAGTGATCCACCCCGCCCGCACCGTCTGCTACCGGCTTTTTTGCCGAAACAAATAATAACGCCCCGGAGGGAGTGATTTTTTGATCCAGGGCAACCGAGCGGCCCGGGGTCAGTTTTACGCCCAGAGATCCAAAAGGGCCGTCCCGGGCCTCCTTGAAAAACACGTACCTGGGATTGTAAAAAAAGATCTCCTGCATTTCATCCGGATGCCCGCGGATATAGTCGCCGATGGCCTGCATGGACATCTCTTCCCGGCTGATTTTTCCTTTGTCGATTAAATACCTGCCGATGCTGCGGTAGGGACGGCCGTTGGTGATATCATAATTCACCCGGCAGATGCGGCCGCTTTCAAATACAATCCGGCCCGAGCCCTGGACGTGAAGGAAAAACCGCCTGACCGGATCTGCCACCCAGGCAATGACTTCCGCGCGCGATTCCAGAACAGCAGTGGTTTCGATGGTCCGGCGGTCATAATAAGGTACCACGCGGCTTCCCGTGCTCCGCCCGATCACGGTGTTTTTACTGCATTGCCGGTCAAAATCGGCCAGGTCCACCTGCACCAGATCCCGGGGCCGCGCATATACCGGGTACGGATATTTTTCACTTTTCCGGGGACTGCCGGCAAGCACGGGTTCATAATAGCCGGTAAACAGGACACGCACCTGCTGCTTTTGCGCTTCAAATGCATATACCCGGGCGTGTTTTTTCAAAAATCTTTTGAGTTTCCACGAGGCGGGCCGGGTTTTGACAAATCCCTTGAACCGCTGCAGTCCGGCAGCCAGTTCAGCGGCCGTATACGTATCCGGGCCGAATTTAATCTCACGGGAGGCCGGCAGCTTTTTGTAATAGGCGATACTGGCCGCAATTGCACGATCCAACCCGTCAAAGGCCAGATCATCGGCAAACGCCGGATAACTCTCAACTGAAACACTTGTGATCTGCGCGCAAAATACAGGCTGTTGCGGCATAAAAAACATCAGCAGAGCCGCCAGACCGGACAGGACGCGCACGGTCTTAAACATCTTCGGTCTCATCGGCTTCCCCGGACTCCATTTGCCGCGGCTTATTGTCAATACTGCCCGGTGCGTCCATGGCTTGCCGGTCGGACTGAACCACGCCCAGTTCCCGGAACCTGCGGGCCGATACCAGCACCCGCCGTTCCAGGGATCCCACCGTCCGGTTAAAAGCGGCCACGCTTTTGTCCAGCTCCCGGCCCAGGGAATTAAAATGTCCGATCATGCCGTATAAGCGGTTGTAGAGCTCGCTTCCCAGGCGGCTTACTTCGCGGGCGTTTTCCACGGCCGATTCCTGCCGCCATGCGTATGCCACGGTTTTCAGCAGGGTAATCAGGGTGGTGGGCGTGGACAGAATCACGCCCCTGGCCGCACCCTCTTCAATCAGGCCGGGCTGCCTGGAAAGCGCCGCGCTGAAAAAATTTTCCCCGGGCATAAAAAGCACCACAAACTCCGGGGTGGGCTCGAACTGCCGCCAGTAGGATTTCTGGGCAAGCCCGGTGATATGGGAGCGGACCAGCTCGGCATGACGGTCTGCCTGCTTGCAGGCCTGTTCGTCCGAATCTGTCTCCAGGGAATCCAGGTAGGCTGTAAGCGGGACCTTGGCGTCAATGACGATCTGCCTTTGGCCGGGCAGCCGGACCACCATGTCCGGCCGCTGCATTCCGTCTTCTGTCCGGACCGCGGCCTGTTCATAAAAATCGCAGTGATTCTGCATGCCCGAGATTTCCGCCACCCGGCGCAGGGTGAGTTCCCCCCACCGTCCCCGTACCTGGGGCTGCCTGAGGGCCTGGACCAACCTGCCGGTTTCGCGCTGCAGGTCCTGCTGGGTCCGGGCGAGGGTTTCCACCTGCCGGGAAAGCCCGCCATAGGCATTCTGCCGGCCCTGCTCCATGGTCTGCACCTGCCGCTCAAACCTTTCCAGGGCGTCAAGAACCGGCCGGGTGACTTCTCCGGCGAGTTCCTGCCGCTGTTGGCGCTCCAGGAACCGGGCCCGCCCGGAAAAAACCAGGAACCCGATCGCCAGGCCCATCAATGCCCCGCCGCCCAGGCCGGCCAGAAGATATAGAATTTCCACGGCGACTGTCATGCACATCCCTCCCCCGGGTTGCCCATCAGGCGCCCGGGTCCTGCAAGTCCGGGTTTCTCACGTAATGGCCGCTTTTTCCGCCGGATTTTTCCAGCAGGCACACATCGGCTATGACCATTTCCCGGTCATGGGACTTGCACATGTCGTATATCGTCAATGCAGCCACGGAAGCTGCCGTCATGGCCTCCATTTCCACGCCCGTTCGGTCCTCGGCCGCTACGGCGGCCTTGATGCGAAAAGACCCGGATTCAGCATCCGGATAAAAATCAATCTGCACGTGCCGTATCTGGATCGGATGACACATGGGAATGAGCAGGTGGGTCTGCTTGGCTGCCATGATCCCGGCAATCCGGGCGGTTTCCAGAACGTTGCCCTTTCTGCTCCGGTTTTCCGAAACCTTCTCAAAGGTATCGGCCCGCATAAAGACCCGGCTCCGGGCAACCGCGCGCCGGGCGGTCACACCCTTGCCGCCCACGTCCACCATGCGAACCCGACCCTTTTCATCCATATGACTGAACTCGGACATGATAAT
>CAZTHW010000284.1:0-3339 GCA_964613595.1 uncultured Desulfobacteraceae bacterium
AAGCGGGTTTCCGAGCGGAAATCGAGGCTCGGAGAGGCTCCTGGAGCGAGGAAACGCCTTTTTCGCACCGCCGATCAGCCAAGATGCTTACGGATTTCCTTTCTGCAAAAATGCCGTCGTCGGTATAAACCGCTTTTTACGAAACTGTCATGGTTAGATCGGCAAATCGCGTTTACACAAAATAACTGCACCTTTGTCGAATTTCAAACCAATTGCAGGGTTATACATGACGGCTGAAATTTCAGCGCATGCGCTATTTGAACCACTAAGGGCACCAAGTGATTGTTTTTATATTATTTTTTCTTCGTGGCATGTTTTCAGACGCTCAAAAAAGGGGCCATCTATGATAAGTAAAGTCAAGGGGAAAATGGAGTTTTCCCGTTCCACTCTTATCCGTAGCCCCCCGGTGGTTCCCTTGAGAACGATTTGCTTGACACACCGTCGTCTGTGGATATACTGGCATCATTTATGATCGATTTTTGGATGGCCTTTATTTTCCAATGGCCCGGATTGTTTTTCTCTTCAAACAGCAATAACGGAGAACGGCGACATGAGCGGAGAACACCCGGCAGACACAGACCGATTCCTGGAACACCCGGAGGTAAAAAAAGCCACCAGTAATAAAAACACGGTATTAAACGAACGACTGCAATTTGTGCCGCCCCTGTGCAAGGTGTTTACCGCACCGTATACCCGCCTGGAAAACGCGCCTGCCTATGCATTTAAGATTCACCCTTCGGCACGGGAAAAACTCCCCGACATTATAGACAATCCCGTCCAGCGCATTGTCGGCGGCGCCTCCCCGGAATCCAATGCAAAGCCCTATGACCGGCAATTAAACATCGGCATCGTGTTTTCAGGCGGGCCGGCGCCCGGGGGGCACAACGTGATTGCCGGCGTGTTTGACGCCATGTACGAGGTCAATGCCGACAGCCGCCTTTTCGGATTCCTCTTGGGACCCGACGGGATCCTGGAAAACAATTACACGGAAATCACCCGGGAAAAGGTCAACGAATTCCGGAACCTGGGCGGATTTACCATGATCGGCACCGGCCGGACCAAGATCGACACCCCCGCCAAAATGGCTTTGGCCCGGGAGAACTGCCGCCGGCTGAACCTGGACGCCATGGTGATCGTGGGCGGGGATGATTCGAACACCAACGCGGCATTTCTGGCCCAGGAGCTTTACAACGACGACATCCAGGTTATCGGCGTGCCGAAAACCATTGACGGCGATATCCAGGTCCGGGACGAAAACAGCAATCTGCTCTGTGCCATGTCCTTCGGGTTCCATACCGCGGCCCGGGCGTTTTCCCACAACATCAGCAACCTGTGCGCAGACTGCAGTTCAGACGTGAAGTACTGGCACATCTGCAAGGTCATGGGCCGGGTGGCCAGTCACCTGGCCCTGGAAGTCGGGCTCCAGGTGCATCCCAATATCACCCTGATCGGCGAAGAAGTCGCGGATTTCGTGGATACCGAGCGCATCCGGAAGGCTGAAGAACAGGGCACCACCGATTACACCGCCTACGGCATGACCCTTCGGCATGTATCCCGCCTGATTTGCGACGGCATCGTGCAGCGCGCGGCAGTGGGCAAGAATTACGGCGTGATTGTCATGCCCGAGGGCCTGCTGGAATTCATCAACGAAATCCAGGTCTTTATCATCAAGTTAAACACCATTATCGCGGACTACAACCAGACCCATGACACGGATTTTCACGCCGAGTTTCCCACGCTCGATGACAAGCTCGATTATCTGCGGCGCATGGCCCGGATGGCAAGGGAAAACCACATCTTCTCGGTCTGGAACACCCGGGATGACGACCTGTTTAACGTGCTGCCGGCCTTTTTCCAGGAGGGCCTGCTCACGGAGCGCGACAGCCACGGCAACTTCCAGTTCTCCCAGGTGGAAACCGACAAGGTCGTCATGGGGCTGGTCAAGGACTACCTGGAAATTCTCGCGGAAAAGGGGATTTACAAGGTCGGCATTGAACGCGGGTGGTACCGGCACACCATGGAAAAAGGCGGCCTGGACCCTGAAACTTACGGCCCGGCCCTGTTTAAAAACTACAAGGCAGACGACCGGTTTCTGCTGGTCCGGGAAGCCGTGGTATCCATAAAAACCTTAAAGCAGACCCTGGTCAAAGAAGGCGCAATCACAGATGACCAGGAAATTCCCAGGGCTGTTGAGAAAATATACAAGGCCTCTGTGCCGAAATTCAAGACCCAGAACCATTTCTATGGCTATGACGGCCGGGGCAATGATCCCACATGGTTTGACTGCACCTATACATACAACCTGGGCCGGACGGTATTTTCCCTGGTGGCAAACGGGGGCACCGGCCAGATGGCGGCCATCAAGAATCTCGAGGGCACCTTTGACAACTGGGAACCCCTGGGCATTCCCATTGCCCCGCTGATGCACCTGGAAGAACGCCAGGGCAAGCTCTCGCTGGTGCTGGAAAAATCCCTGGTCGACATCGAATCCCCGGCGTTCCGGGTGTTTTCCGCCATGCGGGACAAGTGGCTGGCAGATACGCCCGGGGCGGACTGCTATCGGCGCCCCGGGCCCATCCGGTATTCCGGGGAAAGCGAGGATGCCCGGCCTATCACGCTGATTTTAAACGAGCTGGCCCGCAGCGGTTAATCCGCGTTTGCCTATACCGTAACCAGGTTCCCCATCTGATCCACGATCTGATCGAGTGCCTTTGTCACTGCAGAGTCGGCATATGCCGACATGTAGGACTGTCCGGCATCACCGGCCTTGACCAGGTTGGGTTCAAACGGGATGCGTCCCAGAAACGTCAGCCCGAACTGCTGGGCGGTCTTCTCGCCGCCGCCCGAGCCGAACAGATCAATGGCCTCGCCGCAGTGCGGGCAGACATAACCGCTCATGTTCTCAATGAGGCCGAAAACCGAAATCTGCACCTTGTTGCAGAAGTTAATCGATTTTCGCACGTCAGAGAGCGCCACCTCCTGGGGGGTGGTCACGATGATGGCCTGGGCATCCGGGATGGTCTGGGCCACGCTCATGGGCTCATCCCCGGTTCCGGGGGGAGAGTCCACGATCAGAAAATCCAGCGGCCCCCAGTCCACGTCAGAGACGAACTGGGTAATGGCCGAATGCTTCAGCGGCCCCCGCCAGATCACCGCGGAATCCTTGTCCGGCATCAGCCCCTCGATGGAAATCGCGGCCAGATTATCGGAATAGCGCATGGGGGAAAGCTTTTGGCCGTCTCCGGCAAGCAGTCCGGTCAGGCCGAGCATCCGCGGAACATCCGGCCCATGGACGTCCACGTCCATAATCCCCACGCGGTATCCCTTTTGCGCCAGGGC
>CAZTHW010000285.1:0-3323 GCA_964613595.1 uncultured Desulfobacteraceae bacterium
AAGACCACGGTTTCCACGGGTTCGGTGTCTGCAAGTATAGCCTTTAAAGCAAGAATCACCCTGGACAGTTCACCGCCTGAGGCAATCCGGGAAAGCGGCTTCGGAGATTCACCGAGATTCGGGGCGATCATGAACAGGGCCTGCTCGGTGCCCCGCTCGGTTACCGCCTTGCCGTCCATGCACAGCCAGTCCGGGGGGTCGGGCTGGGGCGGGTTGTCCCGGAAGCTCACCGTAAAGCGGGTATTGCCCATTTTCAGGGATTCGAGTTCCGCCTCCATTCTGCCGGCCAGGTCTTCTGCCGCGGCGCGGCGCTTTTCGGAAAGTTCGGAGGCAAGCTCGCAGATCCGGTTATGGGCCCGGCTGAGTTCTGTTTCGGTCTCTGCGATCCGGCCGTCGATGTTTTCGATATCAGAGAGCTCGGATTCAATCCGGTCCCGGTATTCCAGGATTTCTTCAATGGAGCCGCTGTATTTGCGTTTCAGCCGGTTGATGGTGTCGATTCTGGCGTCGAGTTCCTCGATGCGGCCCGGATCAAATTCAATTCCGTCGATGTAGCCGCGCAGGTGATCCACGGTGTCCTCGACCCGGATGGCCGCCTCGGTCAATGCCTCCGCGGTTTCCGCCAGCCCGGGGTCGATTTCGGCCGCCTTTTCAATGTCCTTCTGGACGGTCTTCAGGCGTTCGGCAACCGCCCCTTCCCTGTTGTATAGCTCCTCGATCGCCCCGCCCACGGTTTGATACAGGGATTGGGCGTGTTTCAGGCGCTTGCGGGTCTGCTGAAGCTCGGTGTCCTCGCCCGGGGCAATCCCGGTGTCTTCAATTTCCTGCTTCTGGAAATTCAGCAACTCCATGCGCTCGGTCTGCTCGGTTTTCTGCGCCTTTAGTTCCTCGAGCTGCCGGATCCGGGGCAGTATTTCATGATAGCAGTCATGGAGTTTCCTGCGCAAAGGCGCCAGCCCCGTGAACTGGTCCAGGATGCGCAGGTGCTCGGATTCCCTGAGCAGGCGCTGGTGTTCGTGCTGGCCGGATATCCCGGCCAGGTTTTCCGTGACCCGGGCAAGGAGCTGCATGGTGGTCAGCTTCCCGTTGATGTAGACCCGGTGCCGGTTGTTTTTGGACAGTATGCGCCGGATGATGAGTTCTTCTGCCGGATCATGGCCCTGTTCGGCCAGCACTGCCGCTGCCGGGCCGTCCGGGTCCATGTCAAAAAGCGCCTCGAGTTCGGCGTCTTCCGCGCCGGTCCGGATCATGGAGGCATCCGCCCGGCTGCCCAGAAGCGTGTTCAAGGCTGTTATGATGATGGATTTTCCCGCACCTGTCTCACCGCTGAGGATATTTAATCCCGGCTCAAAGCTGACCCGCAGATCGTCAATGATGGCAAAATTCTTTATGGCGATTTCTCTGAGCATGCAGATCCGGGTAAAAGTGTTAAGTGTTAAGTTTTAAGAAATCAGAATGTTATGTTTTAAGAGTGCGGCAGAGCGGTTTCTGAACTTTGTTGGTGAAGCCGTTATGTCTGAAATTTTTAGAAAAAAATTGACTCCGGCGCACCGATGGCGTAATATACAACCATCTCTGTGTTCTTTCTTTATATCCGAATCGGGCCGGATGTCAAGTCAGGCAGCGCCCGGGCAGGGGAGCAAAGAACGCGGGACGGGCTTATAAGGAAATCCTTTTTTTGCGTTCTCACGAAATTGCAATTCGTTGCCTGACGGCGGCGCGGAAAAGCGGGTTTCCGAGCGGAAATTGAGGCTCCAGGAGGCTCCTGGAGCGAGGAAACTCCTTTTTCGCGCCGCCGATCAGCCAAGATGCTTATGGATTTCCTTTGTTGCAAAAATATCGCCTTGGCGAAATAAACAGCTTTTTACGAAACCGTCATTTTTTATTTCTGGAACAAAAGCCTCAGCAAGTCAAGAGTGATCAACCCGCTCGCAATCATGTGCACTATAAGGTTTTCTTCTCAACACGAAGAACACGAAGGATCCCGAAGCGCAGGAAAGCGTTGTTTTTATATTTATTGTGACTTCGAGTACTTCGTGCTGCCCTTCGCGGGCTTCGTGGTTTTATTCGGTCCGGGGTATTCGATTATTGGTGACTTTTCCGGAATTTCGCCCGAGCCGATCGCGGGCCCGGGCCACGATTTCCGCCAGCCAGGGTAGGGCGGGGGATTGGGCCGATGCCAGCAGAGCAGAAAGATTGTTTAAGGCCGGCTTCATGTAGGCGGCAAACTGCGGTTTCTGCCCGGCCCCGGACAGATGGCCGAAAGCGCCCAGGGCCTGCAGGTTTCTGGCAATGGCGCAATAATGGTACCCTTTGTAAAAGGCGGCCGTGTCAATCCCGATTTGCGGGGCCAGCCGGTCTGCGGCATATGAAAGCAGGTTTTGGCGCATTTGCGAAGCCAGGTCCACGTAAGGATCGGTGATCAGCGCGGCCAGGTCATACTGGATCGGCCCCAGGCGGCCGCCCTGGAAGTCAATGAAATAATAGCCGGCCGCTGTCACCATGATGTTGCGCGACTGCATGTCCCGGTGCATGAACCCCTCCGCGCCGTGGGTTTCAATCACATCTGCCAGCCGGGCAAATTCCGGGACCAGCTTTGACTCGGACACGTTTTCCATGCCGAGCCATTTTTCCAGAAACGCCCGGATAAAGTACAGTCCCTCTTTTTCGATAATGGTCTGCCGGCTGTAGACCGGCTCCTGATAGCCCCAGGCCGGGTCAAACCCTTCGGCCCCGTCCGTGCTCATGTCCAGGAGGCTGTTGATCACCGCACGGTAATGGGTTTCAATGGCAGCCGGATCGGATTCTGACAGGACAACCGACTGCAGCAGGGTATCTCCGAGATCATCCAGGAAGACCAGCCCGGAAAACCGGTCATGCATATAAATCGCCGGCACTGCCAGGCCCTTTTGATGCAGGTGGCTTCCGATGGCCACGAAAGCATCAAATTCCGTTGTATGGGATTGGGTGTGGATGCCGTGGTCCGCGATCACAAGGCTTTGCCCGCGGCTGCGGGCCCGCAGCCATTTGCGATCCGATCCGTCCCCTGCCAGAGGCACACAATCGATTTCCGATTCCGGCGCCCGGCCGAAGGCCCGGGCAAACGCCTCGGGGCCGATGGTATCAATTACCGCCTGCCGGTATCTTTCCGGGGTGCCCAGATCGTTCCAGTATCGTTTCGGGGCTTCATATGCCCGGATTTCCAGGCCGTGTTGAATCATGGCGTCAAAAGCCTCAATGCTGCCGGCAAAGCCGGCAGCCGGCAGGTAGTCGTAAATCACCGGGTCGATTACCTGGATGCCGGTAAAGGTCAGGCACTTTTC
>CAZTHW010000286.1:0-3320 GCA_964613595.1 uncultured Desulfobacteraceae bacterium
GGCTGAAATATCATGCAGCGCTGAGGTCAAACGAAAAGCGGGGGCGCAAGCCCCCTCTTTTCGTTTGAATAAACCCCGAAGTCCACGAAGAACACGAAGCAGTTGGCCTTTGCGTTTTTCTTCGTGGGCTTCGTGCGCTTCGGGGTTTGAATCATTTCAGCCCCGGCCTGAAAAAACAGTCGTTTTCCGTACAGGGGATTTGCCAAGGATGAAAAATTTCCGTTTTCGGGTGTTTATTTGGTTTCTCTATCGATTTATCCGGACTTACGCGTTCACTTTGCGCCTGCGGGTGGAAAACGAAGATCCCTGGCTGGACCATCTTGCCGATGGCGGCCGGGTGCTGCTTTGCGTGTGGCACCAGCAGTTTTTTTCACTGATTCGTTATTACCGCAGTTACCGAAAGTACGGGCCCAGCCTGATGATCAGCCGGAGCCGGGACGGTGAGGTTGTTGCCGGGGTTGCAGAGCTTACGGGTTGGCACGTGGTGCGCGCATCTTCCTCCAGGGGCGGCCGGGAAGGATTGCAGCAGATGGTCCGGCGTCTACAGGAGACCGGAATTGCGGCCCACATCCTGGACGGCCCGCGCGGGCCGGCAGGGGTTGTCAAAAACGGGGCGATTTCCATGGCCCAGAGCGCAGGTGCAGTCATTGTGCCTGTTTATGTGATTGCCGAAAAGGCCTGGTATTTTAACTCCTGGGATCGGTTTCAGTTGCCGAAACCGTTTTCCCGGGTGACAATCCGCTACGGCGGGATGATCCGTTTAGCCCCGGCAGAGACTGACCGGGAATTCGAGCGTCAGCGCAAATACCTGGAAGATACCATGCGTCCGGGATTAATCGGCTTTTGAAACGGTTTTTGAAAGAATCGGATTGATTTTATTTTTGATAAGGGTATATTTGTATACAACCTGTATAAAAAATTGCAAAAGGCAGAAGTCCACCAATGCTGCAAAATACTTTCTGTCATGTCAACGGCATTGGCCGGAAGACCGAAGCCCGGCTCTGGGCGGCCGGCATTCACACTTGGCCGGATTTTTCAGCCACCCCGCATTTCCCGCTCAGCCCGGATAAAATCGCTTGTATCCGGCAGGAACTGACAGATTCTCAACACGCCCTGGAAAAGCGCCTGCCCCGATATTTTGCCGACCGCCTGCCGTCTGATCAGCAGTGGCGACTGTTTGCCGACTTCCGAGACCGCACCGCGTATATTGATATTGAAACCACCGGCATGAGCCGGGACGCGCACAGAATTACCACCATTGCCCTGTATGACGGCAGAGATATCCGGTATTACGTCTACGGGCGGAACCTGGCACAATTTGTCGAGGATATCCGGCATTATGACCTGCTGGTAACCTATAACGGCAAAAGTTTTGATCTTCCGTTTATCGAGCGGTTTTTTAATATCCGGCTGCCCCACGGGCACGTGGACCTGCGCTATGTGCTCAAAAGCCTCGGCTACAGCGGCGGTTTAAAGGGTTGCGAAAAACAGTTCGGGCTCTGCCGGGATGCCCTTGATGGTGTGGACGGCTATTTCGCCGTTCTTTTGTGGCATGAATACGAAAGATACGGCGATCCGCGGGTGCTTGAGACGCTGCTGGCCTATAATATCGAGGATGTGGTCAATCTAGAGTATCTGATGCATGCCGCCTATAACCGCAAACTGGCGCAAACGCCGTTTGCATCCAGATTCTCGCTGCCCGCTCCGTCCCGGCCCATTGTCCCGATGACACCGCATGCCGAAGTGATCCACCACATCAAGAGATTCGTATGAAACTGCGCCGACCCAGAAAAAGCAGTGAAAAGAAAAAGGCGGATTCCGGTGCCTCGCGGGAGGACGATCTGAACCGGCTGCTTGAGATGATCCTGGAATCCGGTGCCCGCATGATGCGCGCCAAGGCGAGTTCCCTGCTGCTCGTGGATTCCAGGACGCAGAATCTCAACTTCAGGGTCGCCACCGGAGCCAAAAAGGAGGAGGTCAAGCAGTTTTCGCTGAAGGTCGGCGAGGGCATTGCCGGGTATGTGGCCCAGCAGGGAGAGCCTTTGCTGATCAGCGATGTCTCCCGGGACACCCGCTGGTACCGGCAGATCAGCGAACAGATCGGATTTAAGACCGATTCGATTGCATGCGTGCCTTTGAAGGTCGGGGGAAAGGTCATCGGCGTGGTGGAGTTCATCAACAAGGAGGGCGGGGAAAGTTTCCAGGAAAGCGACCTTGAGCTGATTTCCGTTTTTGCCGAACTTGCGGCCGTGGCCATTGAGAATGCGCAGAAGTTCCGGCTGGTTGACCTGGAAAATCGCGGGCTAAAGCAGGAACTCAATCTCAGCCATGAAATCGTAGGAAACAGTGAAGCGATCGAACGAGTAGTGTCCGATGCCCTGCAGGTGGCCAACTCCATGGCCAGCACGCTGATTCTCGGGGAAAGCGGGACAGGCAAAGAACTGCTGGCCCGGCTGATCCACCAGGCCAGCAACCGGGCTGATCGGCATCTGGTGACGTTAAATTGCGCCGCCTTTCCGGAAACACTGCTGGAAGCCGAGCTTTTCGGGCATGAAAAGGGCGCCTTTACGGGTGCAACCGGGGCAAAAGTCGGGAAATTCGAGATGGCGGATCAGGGAACCATCTTCCTTGATGAAATCGCTGAAATGAGCGGATCCATGCAGGCCAAACTGTTGCGCGTGCTGCAGGACGGGATTTTTTACCGGCTCGGAAGCAATGCGCCGATGAACGTGGATATCCGGGTGATCGCCGCAACCAACCGGAACATCGCTGATGAGGTGAAATACGGCAGATTCCGGGAGGACCTGTATTACCGGCTCAATGTGGTGGAAATCCATATGCCCCCACTGCGGGAGAGAAAGTCAGATATCCCCCTGCTGGCAAGGCACTTCGTGGAAATGTTCAAGCGGGAAAAGGGATATGCCTCCCTGGAAATATCGGATGCGGCCCTGGAAAAAATGATGCGCTATGATTGGCCGGGCAATGTCCGGGAGCTGCAGAACGCCCTGGAACGTGCGGTAGTCATGGGCCGGGGAAAGCAGATCGGCCCGGCGGATCTGCCGATTCTTTATTCTCCGGATGCCGCCTTTAGCGAGATGCCGGTGGGCAAAACGCTTCAGGAAGCGGTTCATGAGTTCAAAAAGAAGTTTATCGAGGCCAACCTCAGAAATACCGGGGGCAACCAGAGCCAGGCAGCCCGGGAAATGGGTATTCAGCGCACCTATCTTTCGCGGTTGATTTCCCGCTACGGCATTAAAAAGTAACCCTTGATGGCACCGTAAAAAGTCCAATATCTGCGTTACGCGCAATTTCTCAGAATT
>CAZTHW010000287.1:0-3266 GCA_964613595.1 uncultured Desulfobacteraceae bacterium
CTACTATGAGGTCCTTCCATGGTTTGCCGGCAGGGACACGGATAAGGCGCTGGAGTTTTACCGCGAGGCCCTGCTTCTGATGCCCGAGCAATCCCTCTACCGTTCGCAGCTCCTCGTCCTGGCCGGCAAGCTGATGCTGGATCAGGGTGTGGAAGAAAACCGGGCCAGGCAGCTTCTGCGTAAAGTCGCAGAATCCGACAGCCGTTATTTTAGATCCAAGGCCCTGAAAATCCTTGCAGAACACGGATAGGGCCCTGGAGCAACACGTTTCAGTCAATATAGATGACAGCACCCCGCCGGGTGCGCTCACCCGGAGAGAACTTGTTTTCATCTTCGGTATAACCGAGAATTATTGCGCACCACGGACATTTGAAATTCTCCGGCGTTTGGCGCCCATCTGCCCGCTTCGATAATTTTTTCCAGGTCTTCTTCGGCCACGGGTTTATCCTGGTAAGCCCTTATGCTTTTTCTTTTTGCAATGGCTGCTGAAACATCCATAAATCGCCTCCTTATGCCGTTGCCCGTTTCATATCCCATTGATTGATCCAGCCGTCTGCAAAATACGATAAACTCCAGCAAGGCGTGATGCAAGCTTTTTACCGGGGAGGATCAAGCAATCAGTTGACGGATCAAGCGTGCATGCTATATCATCCAGAGCTTTTCGCGATACAGGGATGGCAATAAATGAAAAACACAATCATCATAATGGCCGGTGTCACGATTATCCTGGCTGCAGTCGGGGTGATTCAGCAGGGACCGGAAGTCATTGTGCAGGGGTGCATGGCAGGTGGCGCAATGCTGATCCGGGTCGTGCCCCTGTTAATCGCGGCCCTGATCCTTGCGGGCATGATCCAGGTGGTGATTTCCAGGGAGACGATAAATAAGTGGCTGGGCAGGGAGGCCGGCATAAAGGGCGTAATACTGGGCGGGATTGCCGGTGCCCTGATACCGGGCGGACCCTATGTTTTTTATCCGATTGCGGCTTCTTTTTTACTCTCCGGTGCGGAGATCGGCACGGTGGTGGCTTTCGTGGTCGCCAAGAACCTGTGGAGCTTAAGCCGGCTGCCCATGGAGGTGGCCTTGCTGGGGCCCCGGCTCACTGTTATCCGGTTCATTGCAACTTTGATATTCCCGATTCTCGTCGGTGTGCTCGGCAATGCTTTTTTTGTGAAATACGGAGACCGGGTCCGGGCGCAAATCCGGGAAATCCAGAAGGCGGATGAAGAATCGTGATTACGGCCTTTATTATCCTGGTGATTTTTGCAGTCCTTGCTTCGGCTTATGCTTACGGGAAGGGCGATGGATCTCTTGCCAGGGGCTTTGCAATTGCCCGTAAAACTTTTATCGGTATTGCCCCCCTGCTTTTGGTGGCTTTTATTATGGCCGGGTTTATCCAGGTGGTGATTCCGCCGGAGTTAATCCGGAGCTGGCTGGGGCAGGAATCCGGCTTAAAGGGAATTCTTATCGGGAGCATCGGCGGGGCGCTGCTTCCGGGCGGTCCGTATGTCGCCTTTCCCATCATCGCCTCGATATTTCAGGCAGGCGCAGGCATGGGCACAGCGGTGGCGTTTGTTGCCGGCTGGGCAATGTGGGGGATTGCGAATATCCCGTTTGAACTGGCGATGATCGGGCATCGGTTCATGTTCTTAAGACTGGCCCTGGTTTTGATTATTCCCCCTGCGGCCGGATTCATGGCAAATCTGTTTTTTTGATCAGAAAAGGAAGTTTGGCGCCGGGGGCAGGGGTGTTGTCGGAAATCGCTGCTGCAGCCGATTTGCCGCATCTACAGCGTCAGATGCAGTCTCGCATAGTCAACTATAGCTCGTCTGCATCTTCCTTGTATCTACGGCAAACTTGAAAATCGCTCAATTTAGGTCTGATAAGTTGGAATTATATTCATCCCCCCGGGGAGAGCGCCATGAGAGAAGTTTTTGTCATCAGCACCCACATGATCAAGTTCAGCAAGTGCCTGATCGGCCGGGACATACCGCACGTGACCGTGTTTGACGAATAACCGCAATCCCCAACCACCAAGGAGGTCCCATGATTGCCGCCAATGACAAGGGCCTGCAGCTTCTGGCCAAAAGCGCCGCCGAATTTGCCAAAAAAGGAACTGGCCCCGGACCGGGAAGAAAAAGGTAAATTCCCCTTTGGCCCGTTTTTCCGCCATGTCCTGGACAAGGCCTACGCGGTGGATTTTTTCCACACCACCCTGCCGGAATCGCTGGACGGCATCGGCGAGGGAATCAGCGCCCTGTGCCTGCTGCTGGACCGGCTCAGCCAGGAAGACGCCAGCCTGGCCGGCATCATCTTCACCCACGCCGCCGCCCAGGAACTCATGCTGGGCGGCCTGGCCGGGCACATCCTCGTGCCGGCGGTTCTTTCCGGCCAGACCGACATTTCATGGTTCCTGCTGGAAAGCGGCCAGGACGGCCTGTCTGTCAGCGATCCGGTTCACAGCCTGGGCCTGCATGCCTGTCCCGCAGTGGATATGCAGCTGCAAAAAGTTGCCGGCCGGATTATCGGCGATGAGAACCGGGGCGAAGAATACTTCGAGGCCATGGCGGACAAGATGTCCGTGGCCGCCGCAGCCATAGCCACCGGCATCATGAAGGGTTCCCTCAAGGAGGCCCGGGACTACGGTCGGGGCCGCTTTCAGGGCGGCCGGGCAATTATCAACTGGTCGGAAGTCCAGATGATCCTGGCCAGCATGGCGGTCATGATTAAGAACGCCGAAATGACGGTGGCCCGGGCCTGCCAGGCCGTTGACAACCGGGAAAAGGGCTGGGCAGAATGCAGCCGGGCGGCCGCCATCCAGGTCCCGTGCATGGCCGCGGAACTGACCACTGATGGCATCCAGGTCCTGGGCGGGGTCGGCTACATGAAGGACTTCGGCCAGGAAAAACGCTTCCGCGATGCCCGGCACATCCAGTCCCTGCTGGGCATGGTGGCCATGAAAAAGATCCGCTACCTGGCGCCCCTCATCTGATCGCGGCACTGTGCCGCCGCTCTTTTAGAAAACAGCGGCATCTGTCTTTTTTTTCGCCGGGATGGCGGGTCGGAAAATTGCCGCCCTGCCTGCTGAAAACACGACCCGGTTCACCGCGCGATTGCAACACCGCTTGTTTTGATTTATGTTGAAGAAAATCCGTTCCATGCGGACAAAATCCCAACCTCCAAACAGGAACAAGAATGAGAACAATCATCGTTGTCCTGATTCTGTTGACCATCGCGGTCTCCGCCCCGGCCGCCCCGCCCCCCTGGAC
>CAZTHW010000288.1:0-3258 GCA_964613595.1 uncultured Desulfobacteraceae bacterium
TTCCCGGGCTGAGCAAAAGGCCGCAGACCGCGCCGCAGAACTTCTGGCCGGCCGCAAAATCGCCATCCTGCTGGGCGGCGATCTCATGGAACGCGACCACGGCGCACAAACCGCGGATGCCGCATTTGACCTGGCCCTTGCCACCGGCAGCCTGGCTGCTGCAAACGGCGGCATTTTCATTGCCTCGCCGGAAAGCAACACCAACGGCAGCTTTGACATGGGGATGGTGCCGGACATGCTGCCGGGCAGATACGCGCTTTCCAACCAAACCGCCCGGCAGAAACTGGAGCGGCTCTGGAATGCCCGCATTTCCCCGGATCCCGGCCTGGATCTCTGCGGCATCCTCGAGGCCGCAGAAGCCGGGCTCATCAAGGGGATTTACATCATGGGCGAAAACCTGCTGCGCACCCTGCCCGATGCCGAGCGCGTGGAAGCCGCCCTAAAAAACCTCGAGTTTCTGGTGGTCCAGGACATTGTGGATACCCGGACCGCCGGACTGGCCAACGTGGTGCTGCCGGGTGCGGCTCCTGCCGAAAAAGGCGGCTCGTTTACCAACATGGAGGGGCGCATCCAGGTATTTGCCCCGAGTGCGGCCCCGCCGGGACAGGCCAAAGGAGACTGGGAGATCCTGGCCCTGCTGGCCCAGAACATGGGCTATCCCGAGCAGTACAGCACCGTGCAGAAGATCCGGCAGGAAATCCGAAGAACCGTGCCCATGTATGCCACCCTGGAAAATCACCGGCGGGCATGGGTCAAAAACGCGGAATCCGGCACTCCGTTTGACGACGGCAACAGCCGATTCTCATTTCATCAGTGGCAGCCGGCCGCTGCCGCAAAGACCGACACCGACCGGCCATTTACCGCCCTGCTGGGCTCTCTTCGCTGGCACCTGGGCGGCGGAACCCGCACCAGCCGGTCGTCACGCATTGCCAAATGGCACCGCGACGGCCAGGCCCGCCTGTGCCCGGCGGACATGGAGTCCCTGGGGCTGACAGAAGGCGAAACCGTCCGGATTGCCTCCGAATCCGGCCAAATCGAGCGCCCCTGCGTGCCGGATGCCGGCCTGGTTTCCGGGCAGGCCTTTGTGCCGCTGGGTTTTTCCGGCAACGACGCCGCGGCCCTGGCAAGCCTGGCGCGCCTCAAGGACCCGGACGCGGGCTGGCGCACCTGCCGGGTCAGTATTGAAAAGATATAGACGCCAAGGAGCAAAAGCCAATGGATCCCAATCAATTTGACCGGGAAAAACTCGATGAAATCATCGACGCCTACCAGGACCGGAAATGGGCCCTGATCCCGCTGCTCCAGGAAATCCAGGAGGAATTCGGGTTTATCCCGCCCGAGTCCATCGAGCCTGTGGCAGATGCCCTGAACATGTTCGCATCCCAGGTCCAGGGCGTGATCACGTTTTACACGGGTTTTTCCTTAAAACCAAAGGGCCGCTATGTGCTCCGGGTCTGCCGGGGCACGGCATGCCACGTCAAGGGCAGCAGAGCCATCCTGCGACTGGTCAAAAAGGAACTGGGCCTGGACGAAGGCGAGACCGGCGCGGACTACCAGTTCACCCTGGAGACCGTGGCCTGCCTGGGCGCATGCTTCCTGGCGCCGACCATGATGGTCAACCGGGATTATTACGGCAAGCTCAATCCCACCAAGGTGACCAGTGTGCTCGGCGAATACAGGAAAGACAAGGAGGATAACTGAGCCTTATGAAGAAACTCACATCCATCGGACAGGTTGAATGGTACCGCAACCGGCTTTTGGCGGAATCCGGCAAAAAAAAGACCGAGGTCCACGTGTGCATGACCGGATGCCGGGCCTACGGGGCCGCTGCGGTGCGCGATGCCATTGCCGAGGCGGTGACCGCGCAGGGACTCGACGAGCAGGTGGAAGTCCGGTCCACGGGATGTCACGGGTTCTGCGCCAAGGCGCCCGTGGTGGCAATCGAGCCCCTGGGCGTACAATACCAGGAAGTCGATCCCAATGATGCCGCAGAAATCGTGGAGCAGACCATAAAGCGCCAGCAGTTGATCGAGCGCCTGGCCTACAAGGATCCCAAAACCGGCCAGGCAGTTTACTACCGCAACCAGATCCCGTTTTACCAGAAGCAGGTGCGCCGGGTGCTGGCCAACTGCGGCCGCATTGATCCCACGAAAATCGAGCACTACATTATCGCCGGCGGGTACAAGGCCCTGGTCAAGGCCCTGTCCCGGATGACCCCGGAAGCGGTCATCGAGGAAGTGGTCAATGCGAAAATCCGGGGCCGCGGCGGTGCAGGCTTTCCCACGGGGATCAAGTGGCGCTTTGCCCGCCAGTCCCAGACCACGCCCAAGTACGTGGTCTGCAACGCGGACGAGGGCGATCCCGGCGCGTTCATGGACCGGGCGCTGCTGGAAGGCGACCCCCACGCGGTCATCGAGGGCATGATGATCGGCGGCTATGCCATGGGCGCTCAATACGGCATCATCTACGTGCGCGAGGAATACCCGATCGCGGTCGAACACCTGACCCGGGCCATTGAGCAGGGCAAGGAACTCGGCCTGCTGGGCGAGAACATCCTGGGCACCGGGTTTAACTTTGATCTCTCGCTGAAAATGGGCGCGGGCGCATTTGTCTGCGGCGAGGAAACCGCGCTGATGGCCTCGATCGAGGGCAAGCGGGGCATGCCCCGCCCCCGGCCGCCGTTTCCCGCCCAGGCCGGCATTGACGAGAAACCCACCAACATCAACAACGTGGAGACCCTTGCCAACATCCCGCTGATCGTCAAAAACGGCGCGGAGTGGTACGGCGAGCTGGGCACGGACGCCTCCAAGGGCACCAAGATCTTCTCGCTTGCCGGCAAGGTCAACAACACCGGCCTGGTGGAAGTGCCCATCGGCACCACCATCCGCGAGGTGGTCTATGACATCGGCGGCGGCATTCCCAAGGGAAGAGCGTTCAAGGCCGTGCAGATGGGCGGTCCTGCCGGCGGGTGCGTGCCGGCCCGGTTTTTAAACCTGCCCATCGACTATGACACCCTCCAGCGCATCGGCGCCATCATGGGCTCGGGCGGCATGGTGGTGCTCGATGAGAACAACTGCATGGTGGAAATCGCCCGCTTCTTTTTGAACTTCACCCAGTCCGAGTCCTGCGGCAAGTGCGCCCCGTGCCGGCTGGGCACCACCCAGCTGCTCGAAACACTCACGCGCATCACCCTGGGCCAGGGACACATTGAAGATATTGATTCCATCAAGTCCATCGGAAACACCATGACCGAGGCCT
>CAZTHW010000289.1:0-3251 GCA_964613595.1 uncultured Desulfobacteraceae bacterium
AATACAGATACAGGCCCTGCAAGTGAAGCACACGACCCGGCAATTGGAACAACTCACCATTATCACCACGCATACGAATGCCGATTTCGACGCGATAGGCTCCATGCTGGCTGCCCAGAAACTGTATCCCGGTGCACTTGTCGTGTTCCCGGGATTTCACGAAAAAAACATGAAAAATTTCTTTGTCTCCACCATGGCCTACCTGTTTAACATGGCCGACTACCGGAAAATTGATTCCTCACGCATCAACCGGCTGGTACTGGTGGACACCAAGCAGGCCGGCCGAATCGGGGAAGTCGCAGGTCTGCTGGAAAAACCGGGCCTGGAAATCCATATCTACGACCATCACCCCAAGCTGCCCGATGACATCAGGGGCGATTATGAATTGCACCGATCCACCGGCGCCAATGTCACGCTGCTCGTCGAGCTGATCCGGCAACACAATCTGCCGGTCACCCCGGATGAAGCCACGGTCATGTGCCTGGGGCTCTACGAGGATACAGGCGGATTCAGTTACCCGTCCACCACGGAAAGCGATTTTCTGGCCGCGGCTTTTCTGCGGGCTGCGGGCGCCGATCTGACCACCATCTCCGACTTGATCGCCAAGGAGATGGACCCGCAGCAGATCGGCCTGCTGAACAACATGTTCCATGCCGCAGTCCACTATAATATCAACGGCCAGGAGGTGGTGATCACAACGGTTTCCACGGAAGAATACATTCACGACCTGGCGTTTCTGGTGCAGAAAATGCTGAAAATCGAAAACCTGAGCGCGGTTTTCGCAGTCGCACTGATGAAAAACAAGATCTACATTGCCGCCAGAAGCCGCGCACCAGACGTGGACGTGGGCGCCGTTGTGCGGGAACTCGGCGGCGGGGGCCACAGTTTTGCCGCTGCAGCCACCGTGCGCGATAAAACCCTGGCCCAGGTCGAACACCGGCTCATTGCACTGTTGAAAAGACACGTCAAATCGAGCCATCGAGCCAGGGATATTATGTCCGCGCCCGCAATTACCGCGCAAAGCGACATTTCCTGCAGAAAAGCCAGGCAGCTGCTTTCCCAGTACAACATAAACGCGCTGCTCGTATTCGGCTCGGAGGACCGGGGCCGGGAACTTATCGGGTTCATCACCCGGCAGGTGATTGAAAAAGCACTCTACCATAACCTGGATGATATCCCCATCGGCGAATACCTGACCACCGAATTCGAATTGACCGAACCCGATGCCGACATCTCAGAGGTCCAGGAGAAAATCATCGAAAACAAGCAGCGCATCCTGCCGGTCATGGAAAACCAGCATGTCATCGGCGTCATTACCCGTACGGACCTGCTCAACACCCTGATATACCGGGATAAGCAGGAGCCCGCCCATTCCGCCGACCCGCTGCGCGACTCCCGGCAGCCCAAGACCAAAAACGTCACGGGCTTTATCAAGGAACGCCTTGATGAGCAGATCATCGATCTGCTCCGGCGCATCGGCCGGGTGGCGGATTCGCACGGGTATGCGGCCTACGCAGTGGGCGGATTCGTCCGGGATTTGTTTCTCTACCGGCACAACGAAGACATCGATATTGTGATCGAGGGAAACGGCATTGAATTTGCCAAAGCCTTTGCCAGAAAAGAAGGCGCCCGCGTCAACGCGTATGCCAAGTTCGGCACTGCGGTGATTATTTTCCCGGACGGGTTTAAAATCGACGTGGCCTCGGCCCGGATGGAATACTACAAGTTTCCCGCCGCCCTGCCCACCGTGGAAATGAGTTCCATCAAGCTGGATCTGTTCCGGCGGGATTTTACCATCAACACCCTGGCAATCTGTTTGAACCAGGAAAATTTCGGCCGCCTGATCGATTTTTTCGGCGGAATGCGGGATCTGAAGGAAAAAGCCATCCGGATTCTGCACAATCTGAGTTTTGTCGAGGACCCGACCCGGGTTTTCCGCGCCATTCGCTTTGAACAGCGCTTCGGGTTCTCCATTGGCAAGCTCACCGCCGGTCTTATTGAAAACGCGGTAAAAATGGATTTTTTCAGACGGCTGTCCGGCAGGCGGGTCTTTTCAGAACTCTGCCAGATTTTAAAGGAAGAAGATCCGATTCCCGCGCTTCTGCGGCTTGAGGATTTCAATCTGCTCCGGGTCATCGAGCCATCCATACAGATGGACAACCGGCTGCGCGCCATGCTCGAATCGGCTCGCAACGTGCTTTCCTGGTACGACCTGCTCTATATTGAAGACGATTACAGAAGATGGGCGGTGTATTTCCTGATCCTCATCCGGCATACGGATTTGCAAAAGGCCGGGGAAATCTGCCGGCATTTCGAACTCGCCCCGAAATACACAAAACTTTTCATCCAGGAACGCGCGGAAGCCGAGGGCTGCCTGCATACCCTGAGCCGGAAGCTGCCCATAAAAAACAGCGAACTCTATCATGAACTCTCCGGATTCCGGACCGAACTGATCCTGTTCATGATGGCCGCCACCCGGCAGGAACGGATCCGGAAAGCCATATCATTTTATGTCACGGACTTGAAAGATGTCCGGATTTCAGTTACAGGTAGGGATTTAAAGCAGATGGGGCTTACGCCGTCGCCGCTTTTCGGTAAAATTCTGCACCGGCTGCTGCAGGAAAAACTCGACGGCCGGATCGAGACCCGGCAGGAAGAACTCGAATTTGTGAAAAAGGCAACAAACGCGAACCAGTAAAAGGCGAACTGTACCGATTTTTAAAATAGACCGATCACGGAGCACCGGTTACCCATAACCCATAACCCATTACCCATTACTCATTACTCATAACCCATAACCCATAACGGAAAACAATATTGGAAGCTCAAATACTGCGCGGAATCATCCTGATCATTCCGCTTTTGTTTGCCGTAACGCTGCACGAAGTGGCCCACGGGTACGCTGCGCTGCAGTTCGGCGATCCCACGGCCAAAATGGCCGGCCGGCTTAGTTTAAACCCGGTCCGCCACCTGGATCCGTTCGGCTCGATTCTGCTGCCCGGACTGCTGATTTTTTCCGGATCCCCGGTTGTATTCGGATACGCCAAGCCGGTGCCGGTCAACTTTCACAATTTGCGCGACCCGCGCATGGGAACAATCGTAGTTTCCGCGGCCGGGGTGGTGACAAACCTCATATGTGCGGTTATAGCGGGATTTCTTTATCAGGCCGTCCAGATGATGCCGCTGCTGGCAGAGACCGCTGCCGGCTTGCTGGTCTCCCAGTTATTATACGCCTTCTGCCTGATTAGCAT
>CAZTHW010000290.1:0-3251 GCA_964613595.1 uncultured Desulfobacteraceae bacterium
GGCAAGATTCAGTGGCGCCAGCTCCAGCAGCAGGAAAAGGAAAAGGCCGAAGGCAAGGAAAAATAAAATTAAGCACGCCTCCTGTTGGCCATGGTCCTGGCTGTCGCAGGCGCTGGGGTTTTAATCCAGGGTTCCGGTTTCCGGGAAGGCGGGCCCGGCTTCCATGATGCCGGGAAAATATCCGAAAAAGCGGGAAATTTCTGCTGCCGTGGACAGAACCTCGGCGGACAGCTCCTCGGCGCGCGAGCCCAGCACCTGCTTGACCGGCCCGGAGAGGCTCAGGGCCCCGGCCACGGTTCCGTGTCTGTCAAATATCGGTGCGCCGATGCAGCCCAGCCCCTGCACGGCCTCCTCGCGGTCCACCGCGTATCCCCGGGACCGTGCGGTTTTCAGGTCTTCGATCAATTTTTGCCTGGAGGTGATGGTCGAGGGCGTAAAGGCGGTCAGGGGGGTGCGGGCCAGGTAGGCGTTAAGCGTCTGCTCGTCTAAAAACGCCAGGATCGCCTTTCCGATGGCCGAGCAGTATGCATGGATGCGCGGGCCCACCTGGTGCGGCAGCACCGGCATCGGGTTGGGGTGCGTGTTTAAGGTGATCACCACGGACCCGCCGTCCCAGATGCCGATGCGCGAGAGCAGGCTGGTTCGCCGGGAAAGCTGGTGGCAGGGGCCTGCGGCCTTCTGGTTGAGCTCCAGGGTCCCGGAGAGCACGATGCCCAGTTCGTGGATTTTCAGACCAAGCCGGTATTTGCGGGTCTGCTCGTCCTGCTTTAAAAATCCGTGCTCCACCAGGGTCCGGGTCAGGCCGTGCACGGTTCCCTTGGGCAGATCCATCAGGCGGCTTAACTCGGATATGCCCAGCACGGGCTGTCGATGCGAAAACAGGGTCAGGATTCTCAGCGCGCGTTCCACGGATTGTACGGACATATTTTCAAACTCCGTTCGACGATAATGAATTATTCTTTTGGGCTAAATTATTCCCATCAGGTGTGCGTGTCAATTGTTTTATTCACGTACTGACAATATTGCAGAGAAGTCGTTTGTTATAGCTGAACATAATCTGGCATTGACGAATATATTTCGCCCTGGTATTCTTAACCCAAGGATCAGGATTTTTTCAAGCACACAGATTAATTGGACCTCATTTTAGGTTGGAGATTGACAGATGCCGATTTTTGGTCCCAGTGAACTGCTCGAAGACGTTTTGAACGCCGGTCTTTGTATCGGCTGCGGGGCGTGCGTGAATCTATGCCCGTATTTTCGCAGCTACAAGGGCAAAACCGCAATGCTTTTTCCCTGCAGCCGGGAAGCCGGCCGCTGTCACGCTTTTTGCCCCAAAACCGAGGTGGACCTGGATGCGCTGTCCACTGCCGTTTGCGGCAGCCCGTACAGCGGCAGGCCGACCGGGACATATCAACAGGTTCTCATGGCCCGGGCAGGCGATGGGGCGGGCAGCGGGGATTTCCAGGACGGCGGCACGGTTTCCGCGCTCATGAAGTTTGCGCTTGAATCCAACATGATCGACGGTGCGGTGCTTACCGGCAGAAACGGCCTGGTGCCGGCCCCGGGCCTGACAACAAGCGCCCGGGAGGTCCCGGCATTTGCTTCTTCCAAGTATACGGCCGCACCCACCCTGGCGGCGTTAAACGACGGGTTCAACCAGGGGTTCCGGCAGATGGGAGTGGTGGGCACGCCGTGTCAGTTAACCGCAGTGGCTCAGATGCGCACCAATCCAATGCAGGATGAGAACTTTGCCGATCCGGTGGCTTTGACAGTCGGCCTGTTCTGCACCTGGGCCCTGGATACGCGCGGGTTGCTGGCTCTTGCACAAAAGCGGGCACCGGGCGAGCAAATCCGCAAGATGCATGTTCCGCCGCCGCCGGCGGGTATCATTGTACTGGAAACAGACACCCGCACTCTGGAGATTCCCCTGGAGGAAATCCGGCCGCTGGTACCGTCGGGCTGCAGGATCTGCCCGGACATGACCGCGGAATGGGCGGATTTGTCCGTGGGTGCAATGGAGGGCAAAGCGGGCTGGAACACACTGATCGTGCGAACCGAAAAAGGCAACAGCCTGGTCAGAAAAGCGGCCGTGGCCAGGTACCTGGAACTGGCGGACTTTCCCGGGGAAAGCTGGAAACACCTGGAAACCGCGGCTGCCGATAAAAAGCGGCGCGCGTTTGAAAAGGCCAGGCAGGACGGAACGGTCAATGCCGAATCCGGGTGCCGTGCGGCCCTGCGGGTTGATCCCCGGACTCTTGAGAAAATGACTGCCGATTAGGAGGAAGCCGTTATGTCGCGGATTATTCAAGGAGCGCCCGGAGAGCACCATTTGTTCATGGGCAACGAGGCAATCGCCCGCGGCGCCCTGGAGGCCGGCATAAGCGTTGCCGCGGGATATCCGGGAACGCCGTCTTCGGAGATCATCGAAAACCTTGCCGCGGATGCTTCGGAGACAGACGTCTACGTGGAATGGTCTGCCAATGAAAAGGTGGCCGCCGAAGTTGCGGCTGCCGCCTCGTTTGCCGGACTGCGCGCGCTTTGCGTGATGAAGCAGAACGGGGTGAACGTGGCCTCGGATTTTCTGCTGCACCTGGCCGGCGGCGGCACCCGGGGCGGCATGGTGTTGGTGCCGTGTGACGATCCCGGCGCGCTTTCAAGCATCAACGAAGGCGAATCCCGCCATTTTGCCCGCCTGCTGGAAGTTCCCCTGCTGGAGCCCGGAGATTTTCAGGAAGCCAAGGACATGATCAAGTGGGCATTTGAACTCTCCGAGCAAATCGGCAACCTGGTCATGGTCAGAAGCGTCACCCGGCTGTCGCATGCCAGCGGGGACGTGGAGCTGGGGAAATTGCCCGAGCCGGAGGCAAACGCCCGTTTCCGGCACACGGGTTTTATCCTCGATCCCGAACAAGGGGCGATGACCAGCGCGCCGGTGGGATACAAGCACGCCCTGCAGCAGGAAAAGCTCCAAAAAGCAGAAGCGGTTTTTGAAGACGCGCCCTTTAATACGTATACCGGTCCTGAAAACCCGGAACTCCTGGTGATCACCAGCAGCGCGTGCCATCTTTACAGCCGCGAGGCCATCGGGATCCTGGGCCTGGAAAACCGCGCGGGGCTTTTGAAACTGGGCACCACCTGGCCGCTGCCGCGGCAACTGGTCCGCTCTCACCTGGAGAAATGCGGCCGGGTTCTTGTGGTCGAGGAAGTGATCCCGTTTCTGGAGGAAAACATCAAGGTCCTGGCCGCAGAGC
>CAZTHW010000291.1:0-3248 GCA_964613595.1 uncultured Desulfobacteraceae bacterium
TTCAAGGGCCGATTACAAGTTTACATATGAACCGCATCCTGCTAAAAATCCCATTATCAAAAGCAAGTACCGGACTCCTTTTTCCGGAAAGCCGTCGCCTGGAAAAAATTCGCCCATGACCGGCTTTGAAACAACGTGCAGACATTGCCCATGATTTCATTTCCCATTAACAAAAAATTGATTTTTCCCGCTGCAATGGGGCTTACTGCGCTTGCCGCCGCCTGTGCCCTGGTGTATCTCTTTTCTGCCGCCCGGGTGGATGCAGCCGATATTCTACAAGGTCTTGCCGCGCTTTTGAAAAAACCTTCGGAGCCGGCTTTTTTTATCGCGGCCATGATCGTGCTTCCGCCGTTTGGGTTTCCCATCAGCTTTTTTCTGGCACTGGCCGGAATCCGCTTCGGCATCGCCGACGGCATGATTCTCACCTTTTTCGTTCTGCCCGTGCACATGACCATCTGCTACGTGCTGACCCGCACCTTTCTGCGGGGGCCGCTGACCCGTTTTCTGAAGCGCAAGGGATATCACCCGCCCCTGCTTCAAACCCGCAGACCCGGCCTGGCCATGTTCGGTTTTCTGCTGATGCCCGGCCCGCCATATGCCTTAAAAACCTATCTCCTGGCAATGACCCGGCTGCCCTACCACCGGTTTTTGATCTTTAACTGGTTCACCGAAAGCCTGATCACGTTGCCGATCGTGGCAATGACAGGAGCGGCTGCCGAAAAAAACTGGATCCTTTTCGGGGTCGCCCTGTTCATATTCGCACTGAGCCTGGGCCTGCGCTGGTATGAAAAAAGAAAAACCTAAATTGAGCGGAAATTATGTACCGGCCCCTTATCCCCTGCCCGCCTCGGGAACAAAAAATCCGGACCCCATATTGCACCGCCTAGGTTCGGTCTTATTCTAGGGATTGCCGTCTCTTTCGGCTATAAGGAAAAACGCCATGCGTACGAAAATAATCATATACATTGTTTTGCTGGCCGCGGCAGCCGGCCTGGTCACTGCCGCCGGATACAGTGGAGCCAAAGATAAAGGGCAACAGAAAATGACAAACCCCTCTCAAAATAAAGAAAACATTGAAACCGCAACATTTGCCGGGGGCTGCTTCTGGTGCATGGAACCACCCTTTGAAAATCTTGACGGCGTGGTCTCGGTGACCTCGGGATACGCCGGGGGCGCCGAGAAAAACCCCGCATATGAAGATGTTGCCGCAGGAAAGACCGGCCACGTGGAAGCCGTGCAGATCGAATATGATCCGCGAATGATTTCCTTTGACAAGCTGCTGGCGGTTTACTGGCAGCAGATCGACCCCACGGATACGGGCGGTTCATTTGTGGACCGCGGGCCCCAGTACAGATCAGCAATCTTTTATCACAGCCCATCGCAAAAGCAGCAGGCGGAAAAATCCCGCCGGGCGCTTGCGGAATCCGAGCTTTTTGACAAGCCGATTGCAACGCAAATCCGGCCGTTTACCACTTTTTACAAGGCCGAGGCATACCATCAGGATTACCATCAAAAAAAGCCGCTTCGCTACAAGTTCTATCGGTACAACTCCGGGCGTGATCAGTTCATTGAAAAACACTGGCAGGGCGTGGATGTGCCAAACACATCCGGCCGGGATGAAAACAAACAAAAATACAAAAAGCCCGATTCTTCCGAACTAAAGGCCCGCCTGTCGGATCTGCAGTATCACGTCACCCAGGAAAACGGCACGGAAAGGGCTTTTGAAAACGAGTACTGGGATCACAAGGCACCGGGCATATACGTGGATGTGGTATCCGGAGAGCCGCTTTTTGCCTCAGTCCACAAATTTGACTCGGGCACGGGCTGGCCCAGCTTTACCCGGCCCGTTGACCCGGAAGCAGTGGTGGAAAAAACCGACAGGGGGCTGTTTATGACCCGCACGGAAGTGCGCAGCCGGCACGCAGACTCCCACCTGGGTCATGTATTTGACGACGGACCGCCGCCCACGGGAAAACGCTACTGCATCAACTCGGCCGCACTGCGGTTTGTGCATGAAAAGGACCTGGCAGCCGAAGGGTACGGGCAATACCGGGAACTTTTTACCACCCCCTGAAACAACGCATCTGCAGGGTCACGCAAAGGTTACCCGGCATTTTTACAGCCCCCGGACAAAATCAGACGCGGAACACGCAAAACCCCGCCCGGAAAACAAGGAGGAAAACAAGGAGGAAAAATGAACGACTCCCTGAAACAGGCAATCACCGATTTTCTGGCCGACCGGGTATCAGCCGTGGGCTTTGCCCCGGTCGACCGATTTGACAACGCCCCGGAAAAACATCACCCGGCCCTGATCTGCAGGGACGCGGCAACAGTAATCGTGTTCGGCATCCCGATCCCCCGCGGCGTCCTGTCATCCCCGGATTACAATCTCTACGGCATTCACCGATCCTATCACACGGTCTACCGGCATCTGGATGAAATCGGGCTGGCCCTGTGCAATTTCATCGAATCAAAAGGCGCCCATGCCGCCATTGCCGTGCCGAGTTACGCGCCCATGGTTTTTCACGGGGCAGAACCCTGGGGTATGCTTTCACTGAAACATGCTGCGGTCAACGCGGGGCTCGGGGCATTTGGCAGAAGCGGACAGATGTATCACCCGGAATACGGCTCGCTGCTGCGGCTGGCCGGGGTGGTCACAAGCGCACAGATGCCGGGCGATCCGATCATTTCAGAGGATCCCTGCCCAAAGGGCTGCAATGCATGTCAGAAAAAATGCCCTGCCGGGGCGTTTACCGAATCGGGCGAATTCCAGAAAATGGTCTGCCTGCCCTATTCGGTCAAACACGCCATCTACCCGCTTGCCCTGAAAGGTGCGGATGCGCTCAAACATATTGAGCGGGTGGTCAACACGGCAGGAAACGATTATTGGCTGGCCTGTGATGAATGCCTGAAGGCATGCCCCAACAACCGGCCTCGCAGGCAGGCCGGCTGAAACAATTGCATCGGCCGGGAGCAGGGATTGAAATCATTTTTCAATAGGCTCTGGTTCATCCTCATCAGCCCGCTGCTCATCGTGGTGCTGATTGCCGGACTCCGCCAGCTGCCGCTTTCCTGCCTGCTGGTGGAAACCGACAGCCCGGTGCTGGGTCCGGACCCGCAGCAGCGCAACGAACCGGCCAATGCGGCAATTTGCCTGGAGGCAATCGCGCAGATAAAAGGAGTAAGCCCGGAATCCGCAACCCAAGCGGCATACGAAAACACTTGCCGCCTCTACGGCATCTAAAAAA
>CAZTHW010000292.1:0-3239 GCA_964613595.1 uncultured Desulfobacteraceae bacterium
CTGTTCTTATGCGCCCGAGGAATTGATCCATGCCGCAGGCCTGTGGCCGTTTCGCCTGCTGGGCACAAAGGGGGAGGTGCGGATGGCGGACACGCATCTTCAGTCTTATTGTTGCTCACTGGTGCGGGGCGGGCTGGAAGCGGCGTTAATCGGCAGTCTGGATTTCCTGGACGGCGCGGTCTTCCCCCACACCTGCGATTCCATACAGCGGCTTTCAGACATCTGGCGATTGAATGCCGGGTTTACCCATCATTTTGACGCGGTCCTGCCGGTCCGGCTTGATTCCCCGAGCGCCCGGCAGTACATGATCGAAGTGTTAAACGAATTCCGGCAGGAGCTGGCCGACGCCTTTGGCACGGAAATATCTGATGACGCGGTCTGGCGGGCCATCGGCGACTACAACCGGATCCGGGAAAAGCTCAGAATTCTTTATGAGCTGCGCAGCCGAGCGCCCGGCCTGTTTGATCCGTCCACGGTCCACCGGATCATGACCGCGGCCATGGTCATGGAACGCAGGGAATTTTTTGAGCAGATCACCGCGTTTCTCGAGGGCGTGGACCCGGATGCCGCCGGCCGGGGGGATACCGGACGCAAGCGGGTGGTGCTCTCCGGGGGTATCTGCACCCATCCGGATATATATGAGCTGTTGGCAAGGGCCGGGGCGGACGTGGTCTGGGATGATTTGTGCACCGGGGCGCGGTATTTCGAGGGCCGCATTGCCGAAGACGGCCCCGACCCCGTGGCGGCCCTGGCTGACAGGTACATGCAACGTACCGTGTGCCCGGCCAAGCATCGGGATACCACGGCCCGGGCCCGGGCGCTGGTGGATATGGTCCGACAGCAGCAGGCCGGGGGCGTGATTTTTCTTTTGCTCAAGTTCTGTGATCCGCACGCCTTTGATTATCCGTATATTAAGGAATTTTTGGATGAAGCGGGGATCCCGAGCCTGTTGCTGGAAATCGAGGAACAGCCGCCGCCCGAAGGGCAGTTGATGACCCGTTTTGAAACTTTCGTGGATATGCTCTCGGATTGAAAATCCTGAGAGCCGCACTTCAGGCGAAACCTTGAGCGCGTGACATACCGGAGGCCATTCATGGCGGAAAATGAAAAAAAACATGATCCCGAAAAGGAAAAGCGAAAAATCCAGACGGTTTCCCGGATGAAGGAGATCATGACCGATTATTACATCGAGGCCAAGGGCGCCCGGGAAAGCGGGCGGAAAGTGGCCTGGATCACCAGCGGCGGACCGGTGGAGCCCCTGATTGCCATGGATGTGATTCCGGTGTACCCGGAAAATCACGGCGCCATGATCGGGGCGTCCAAAATGGGCGCACAGCTCTGCGAGCAGGCCGAGGCTATGGGGTATTCCCGGGACCTGTGTTCATACGCCCGGGCCGATATCGGCGATGCAGTTGCCAAGACCGGCCCCATCGGCGGTCTTCCGGAGCCCGACATGCTGGTTTGCTGCAACAACATCTGCGGCACCGTGCTCAAGTGGTACGAGACCGCCGCCCGGTTTTTCAACGTGCCCCTGTTTATCCTGGACACGCCGTTTATTCACCGGGAATTTACCGACTCGGCACGAAAATACGTGCTTTCCCAGATTTACGAATACATTTCGTTTCTGGAAACCCACTGCGGCAGGAAAATGGATTATGAGCGCATGGAGGAAGTGGGCCGGCTTTCGGTGGAAGCCACACAGCTATGGCAGTCCGTGCTTGATACCTGCGCGCACAAGCCGGCGCCCATGACCGCATTTGACGCCTTTTTCCACCTGGCCCTGATCGTCACCCTGCGGGGCACTCAGGTGACCGTGGACTACTACCGCCAATTGCTCGACGAATTAAACGACCGGATCGACCGGGGCATTGCCATGGTCCCCAATGAAAAGTACCGGCTGCTGTGGGATAATCTGCCGGTCTGGTACCGCACCCGGTGGCTTTCGGATAAGTTTGCCGGCCATGATGCCGCACTGGTGGCCGATACCTATACTTCGGCCTGGAGCGGGATGCTGCCGGATATCACCGGACAGACGTTTCTGGAGGCCATGGGCGAAACCTACACCAAGGTTTATATCAATATTTCCATTGACCGGATGTTTGACATCGTGGCGGCCATGATCCGAAAATATGACGTGGACGGCATGGTGATGCATTCCAACCGGAGCTGTAAGCCCTATTCGCTGGGGCAGTATGATCTTCGGCAGATGATCATGGACCGGCTCGGTGTGCCCACCCTGATCATTGAGGCCGACATGGTCGATGAGCGCAGTTTTTCGGAAAGCCAGATTGACACCCGGATCGATGCGTTCATGGAGACGCTTAAGGCATGATCACCGCAGGCATTGATATCGGATCCATCACCGCCAAGGCGGCCTTAATTGAGGACAATCGCCTTTTGGGCACCCGGCTGCAGTTTACCGGCTACAATGCGCAGAAGGCCGGCAAAGCCGTGCTCGAAGAGCTGATTGCGCAAACCGGCGTGCAGCGGGAACAGATCGCCCTGGTCGTGTCCACGGGATACGGCAGAAACAGCGTGGATTTCGCGGACAAGGCCATTACCGAGATCACCTGTCACGGCGCCGGGGCGCATTTCATCGACCCGGAGACGCGTTTTGTCATTGACGTGGGCGGGCAGGACAGCAAGGTGATCAAGATCGACGCGGCCGGAAAGGTGGTCGATTTTGCCATGAACGACAAGTGCGCCGCCGGCACGGGCCGGTTTCTGGAGGTCATGGCCCGGGCCATGGAAGCCGATCTCGACGATTTCGGCGAAATTTCGGCAAGGGCGGATAATCCCGCCAGCATCAGCAGCATCTGCACGGTGTTTGCCGAATCCGAGGTGATTTCTCTGATTTCCAAGGGAGAGACCCGCGAGAACATGATCGCGGGAATCCACGAATCGGTGGCCTCCCGGATCTCTGCCATGGCCCGGCGGGTGGGCGTTACCGAGCCCGTCATGATGACAGGCGGCGTGGCCAGAAATCCGGGTGTGGTCCGGGCGCTGGGGAAAAAACTGCGCGTTGAAATCCGGGTATCCCCCCACGCCCAGTTAAACGGGGCCATCGGCGCGGCCCTGCTTGCCGCACGCATGTAGCAGGCGGTTTAGGGGGAGGAATGCGTTTTTTTGTTGACATTCCATACAAAATTGGTAGGAATTTTAGAACTTGTGTTTGCCGTGGGAAACTTTGTTCAAGGGCGTTCAGGTCACCGAGAAGATGAAAAGGTTGTACATATGAC
>CAZTHW010000293.1:0-3235 GCA_964613595.1 uncultured Desulfobacteraceae bacterium
TTGCAGGCCTCCTTGTATTATAGATGAAATCGTGAACGCGATGATTTCGGGTACTCCGCGTGCCCGGAAGTTCAACCCGCCCATGGGCCGTGGCTGAAATTATCAATATACCAATTATCCGCATCCGAATCAAGACGGGGCGTTGCACTCTTGCGCTCGCTTTGCGGCAACCCGAATTTTTCTTTCGATCCTGATCCCGATTCGGCAATAACGGGATTCCCCGGGTTTACGCTGGACGCAAAAGGGCGGATCTGGTAATGATATCTTTTGCCTGTCTGCTGCGGATCACCCGACATCGGCTGCCGCTGTTTGAAAATGGCAAAGAAAAACCCCGGTACACTGGAAGGCATCGCATTTGCCATGATAAATGCTTATCTGAAGCTGGTCATCAGACATCCCGTCATTTTTCTCATCCTGCTCGGGCTGATTACCCTCGCCCTCGGCCTGGGCATGCTGCAACTCCGGTTTGACCATTCCATTGAAGCCTTTATGCCGAAGGACGATCCTGTCTACGTGCAGTACAAGAAAGCCCAGGAGACTTTCGGCGACAACAGCCGCTTTCTTCTCATGGCAGTCAGCTCCGAGAAGCTGTTTTCTTATCATGCGCTTTCTGCTTTTGACCGGTTTATAAGCGATCTTGAGGTGTACCGGGATTTTGCCGCAGAAAGGGCCGGCCAGCGACAACAACGTCTGCATGACCTGCTGGCAGAACCTGGAATCGGTTTTGAAGAGATTGTTGCCGCGTTTTCAGAAGCCCCGGCCTTTGTCCGGATGCTCAAACGCAAGATCCCGCCTGAAATCCGTCAGGCCCGAAAACTTGGTCCGCGCGGTGTCAGACGGATCAGCCAGGCAGTCAAGCAGGATATCCGGCTGCAAAAGGCCGAGATCATAGACACCATTGTCTCGCCGTTTACTGTAAATGATGTTACCGGCAAAGATGATGTATTGGAAACCTATCCTTTGGTACCGGAAAATTCGGCCGGACAACGCGTTGTCCCGGAAACATCCCGGGAGATTGCTGAATTCAGGCAGCGCCTGAAGCGGAATCCGGCTTTTGAAAAGGGCCTTTACGCGGTGGATGATAAAACCGGGCGAATTACGGATTTTGCTGTGATGGTTCGGTTTGCGGGGACTGAACAGCGGCCGGAGATGGTCGATGAAATCCGGGAAATCGCAGCCTTTCACGAAGCACTTGATGTTGTCACATCCGGTGTCCCTTATATCAGCCGTCAGTTCAACAGCTATATGGAAAAAGATTTGTACCGCAGCACACCGCTGGTGCTGATGGTAGTGACCCTGGTTTTTTTTCTTAACTTCAGATCCATGCGGGGGGTGATACTACCCCTGGCCACTTTGGGGATGGCTGAAATCTGGACTCTCGGTTTAATGGGCTATCTGGGATGGCCCATTACCACCATTGCCATTACCCTGCCGCCGTTGCTGATATCCGTGGGAAGTTCATATGCCATCCACGTGCTCAACCAGTATTATGCGGATTTTAACCTGATTGATCCCGAACAGAAGGGCAGGGGAATTCTTTCCGTTATGGCCCACATTTCCGTTACTGTGACACTGGCCGGGCTGACCACGGCTGCCGCCTTTATTACCCTGATATCCAGCCAACTCACGGCCATCCAGCAATGGGCCGTGTTTGCCGGGCTGGGTATTTTTTTTGCCGTGGGTATTGCCATTACCCTGATCCCGGCCGCCCTGCAGCTGATGCCGCACCGCTATCCCGGTAGGATGCTTAAAAAACGACAGTCCTCCGATTTTGCGCTGGTGGACTGGCTGCTGGCAGCCACGGCCAAGGGGGCGCTGCGACATTCCGGGAAGGTATATGCCGTGTTGTTGGTTGTACTGGTGGTCTCTGTTATCGGCGCCCTGCAGATGAAGGTTGATACCGAATTTCTCCATTATTTCCGCAAATCCGACCCAGCGCGCAGAAATACCGTGCAGCTTGGAAATAAGTTCGGCGGTGCCTGGGCAGTTAATATTATTATTGATTCCGGCAAGACCAACGGGGTCAAGTCCCCGAAGTTTCTGCAGACCGTGGAAAATTTGCGCTCCTGGCTGGTGGCCGGGGAAAACGCCGATTTAAACGTGGGGCGCACAGATGCGTTTTCCGATGCGGTCAAACGGATGCATATGGCCATGCACAACGGGGATCCTGATTTTTTCAGGATTCCGGCAGACCGGATGACCATCATGGATTATCTGACCATTTACGGCGGGGCGGATTCGGATTCAGACGGGGTGTATGACGATTTCGAGCCGTTCGTGGATGTCTTTTACCAGAAAACCAATGTCCTGGCCCGGCTCACCGCAAGGCAGGCCGATCGCCTGGGCACAACCCAGATTCGGCGGATTCTGGAAAAGATCAATGCCTACCTGGAAAACACCCTGCCGGAGGACTGCAGCTATGAAATAACCGGATATCCCGCAGTCAATCTCAAGCTTGCCCATTACGTGGTTACCAGCCAGCTTGTCGGCCTGGCTCTTTCCCTGGTGTTTGTGGTGGTTGTGATAACGGCGCTGTTTCGCAAGTTCGCCGCGGCGCCCATGGCGCTCATTGACATGGGCGTGACGATCCTGATCAATTTCGGCATCATGGGCTGGTTCGGCATTGAGCTTGATATGGTCACCTCGGTAATTGCCACGATTACCATCGGCATCGGTGTGGACGATACAATTCATTTTTTAAACACCTACCGGTTTTATCGTCCGCAGTGCGCAACTGTTGATGAGACCATCGAGCAAACCCTTTTTGTTTCGGGAAAAGCGATCATGTTTACTTCTTTGGCGTTGACATTCGGCTTTCTGTCCATGGTGACATCGAATTTTCTGCCCATTGTCCTTTTCAGCGTGCTCACCGCCCTGACCATGATCAATACGACCATCGGCTCCATCCTGCTGATTCCCGCAGCCATCGGCCTGACCGGTGTCGAGTTGGGGCAGCCGGCAGGCAAAAAAGCAGACCGCTGAGCATGAGGAAGCTTTCCGGCCGGCACAGGGCTGGGGGATCTTATTCAGACCGGACAAAGTTTGCAAAAAGGACCGCATATCCGGAGTCAAATTCGTAAAGGCTTTTCTCAGAGCGCCGGTAGCCCGGAATCTGCCTGGGAAGCTTGCCTTCGCCCGGGTCGCGCTCGGATACGGCCTCCGTGAAGACCAGGGTAAAGTGTCCGGGGCGGAAGGCATCCGTGATCCGGCCGATGCGGTCGCGGTAGTCGGGTTC
>CAZTHW010000294.1:0-3230 GCA_964613595.1 uncultured Desulfobacteraceae bacterium
GGTTTCCCCGCTGGCAAATTTATTTCAGCCTCTATTTCCGCAATATTGCGGCCAACCTGCTGGGCTTTGCCATTATCCTGGTTTTGAATTTCTTTACCCCCATGACCTCGGCCTGGGTCGGCCGGGTGCTTTTTGAAAACGGGGCCGGGCATTACCTGATTACACTTTTCCCGTTTATTCTGCTGGCAGTGGCCATGCTTCAATACTATTTTCAGTGCCCGGTTTGCGCTTTTCTTTCCGCCCGGGTCCGGGGGCAGCAGTGTGACAAATACAGCGAAGCGAAGATCAAAAGAAGGGTCCTGAATCTGCCGATCCTCCTGGCTTCTGCCAACCTGGCGGTCTACATTGCCGTGCCCGTCGCACTGACCGGTTATTTCTGGGCTTTTGACGTATTGCCCATGGATGTCAAGATCGTGGCCCTTCTCTGGTTTCGATCCGTAATGATCGGGGTGATTACAGCCTGCCTGTCGTTTTTTATCGTGGAGAGCTATACCCGCCAAGTGTCCATTCCCCTGGTTTTTCCGGCGGGCGGATTAACCGAAGTGCCCGGAGCGGTCCGGGTTGATGTGATGCGGCGGATCCGGCTGCTCAACCTGGCAGGGACCCTGACCCCGTTTTTGATCCTGGTGGTAACCCTGGCCTTTGTTTTGCGGGATGTGATGGGCACACCGGGTTTTTCCCGCCAGCTCGTTTTTGACATTTTTTTCTTTACCCTGGTCCTGTGCGCGATTTTCGTAGTGATCGGCTTCCGCCTCAACCGCCTGGTGGGCCGCTCCCTGACCGAGCCCATCAATGCCATGCTCGATGTGGTGGAAAATGTGGAAAAGGGCGATTTCACCCGGCGGATCCGGGTTGTGTCCAATGATGAGCTCGGCATGCTGGCAGATGCCGGCAACCGGATGATCCAGGGGCTGGCCGAGCGCGAGCGCGTTCGGGAATCCTTTGGCAGATATGTTACGCCCGAGATCCGGGACAAGATCCTGTCCGGCGAGATCCCGCTGGACGGCGAAAAAAAGACGGCCACCATGCTTTTTGCCGATCTGCGGGATTTTACCCGGTATGTGGAGTCAAATGCGCCGGAAGACGTGATCCTGAGCATCCGCGAGTACTTCACAAAGATGGAGGAGGCGGTCCGGGCCAATGACGGGCTTGTCCTCCAGTTTGTCGGCGATGAGCTCGAGGCGGTATTCGGTGTTCCACTGGAAGTCTCGGATCATGCGGATAAAGCCGTTTCGGCGGCCCTGCGGATGCGCAGGGGGCTGGCAGAGCTCAATGAAAAAAGGCGGCTGGAAGGCAGCCCGCCTTTCCGCCACGGGGTGGGCATTTGTTCCGGACCTGTGCTGGCCGGAAATACCGGCAGCAGGGACCATCCCGCCTATGCCCTGATCGGGGATACGGTCAATCGGGCTTCCAGGATACAGGAGCTTACCAAGGAGCTTGACTGCGATGTCCTGATCGCCCGGGAAACCCGGGAGATGCTGCGCGGTGACTTCCCGCTGCGCCAGAAGGGCGTCTACGAGGTAAAGGGCCATATGACGCCAGTTGAAACCTACGAGGTTCTTGCCGATGATTAACAGTCTGAAAAAGCGCCTGGCAGTTTTTTTGATCATCCCGGTGGCATTGCTCCTCGCAGCAGCGGGAACTGCCGGATTTATATACGCCAGAAGCATGCTTCTTGATCAGTGGCAGGAAGGCGCAATTCTCAAGCTCGAGCGCGCGGCGCATTACATGGATATGCGCCTGGGCCGGCCGATTGACTGGATACAGATGTTCCATGCAACCGGGTCAACCAGCGACGCTCCGGCAGCCCGGGAGTTTATTATAAACCGGATCAAGGGGCTTGACGGGGTCGCGGCGGTGGACCTGCAATGGGCGGACAATCTCCGCCACCCGGGTCGCGCGGGAATGCACGCGGATCAAATGAGCCGGAAACTGCGGATGCGTTTTCACCATGCCGATATTTCCAGGGTCACGGCACCGCGATACGATGCCGGCAGAAATGCGGAAACCGTGACCCTGGTCTCGGAGCTCAGAAACGAAGACGAGGGGCTGGTCGGCCGGCTGTCGGTGTCGGTGCGTTTTGACCATCTCATGCAGGATATCAAGAATTTGGGCTGGTGGCAGAGCAACCAGGTCTGCCTGGTGGACGAAAGCGGGCAGTACCTGGCGCACAGCGCAGCCATGGAGAAGCGGCAGCGGCTCGGGGAAACCGGTGATCCGATGGAAATCGCCCTGCTTGAAAAAATGCAGGAATCGTCTTTTGGCACGCACATGGGTGCCGGTCATCCGCCCAGCCTGGTGGGCGGTTTCTACCGGCTCGAGCGTGCCCCGTGGGTGCTTGTCATGTATGCGCCGGGACGGGAAATCCTGGCCCCGATCCTTGAATTCCGGTTTTATTATATTGTTGCCGCAGGGATCTGCATTGCGTTTACCCTGCTGCTGATCCAGCTTGTCGGCGGCCGGCTGGTTCGCCAGATCGGCAGAATTTCCCGGGCGGTCAGAGAGGTGGCGGGCGGGAAATACCCGGAGCGGATCCCCGAGACCTCGGCTGATGAAATCGGCCAGCTCGAGGCCGGTTTCAACGAGATGGTCGAGGGACTTCGGGAGCGGGATTTTATCCGCGATACCTTTGGCCGGTACATGGACCGGGAGGTGGCCCATGAGCTCATGAAGCGCCCCGAAGCCCGCCGGCTGGGTGGGGAAAAACGCGAAGTGGTCATTTTAATGTCGGATATCCGCGGATTTACAGCGGTTTCGGAAACATTGAGCCCGGAGGCCACGATCGGCGTATTGAACCGTTATTTTTCGCACATGATCGAGGTGATCCAGCAATACAAGGGCATTATTGTGGATTTTTACGGGGACGGGGTGCTGGTGTTTTTTGATCCCCATGAAGGTGACATCGAGCCGGCAGCCGCGCGCGCGGTACAATGCAGCCTGGAAATGCAGCGCACCATGAGTCCTTTTAACCGGCATCTCAGGCAGCAGGGCCTGCCGGAGATGCAAACCGGCATCGGGGTTCATGCCGGGCAGGTGGTGGTGGGAAACATCGGGTCATCAACAAGGGCCAAGTACGGGATCGTGGGCCTGGCGGTAAACATGACCCAGCGCATCCAGGCAGAGGCAGAAGGCGGCGGAATCGTGATCTCCGAGCCGGTCTACAACCTGCTGGCCGGGAAGCTGAGCGTTGAAAACCCTTTTTCCCTCCAGCTCAAAGGGGTGCGGGAGAA
>CAZTHW010000295.1:0-3219 GCA_964613595.1 uncultured Desulfobacteraceae bacterium
ACCTTCCCATGCGTGTTCGAGTACCATCAGGGCGTCATCCGGCAGGAGTTCCTCCGGGTTGGGCAGCCGGGCACCATCGGTCATAATGTTTTCGGCGATTTCCGGCAGTGCTGAGCGGGGAACCTTTTGCTCGTCCTGTTGGTCGTAAATTTCCTTTAAGAATCGGGGGTGTTTGCCGTCGGTGGCATCATACAGATCCTGGTTGAGCCGGCGCACAAGTTCGATGACTTTTTCGGGCCGGTCGTTTTTCCGGGTTTTCGCGTATGCGTCCGGGCCGCCGAGGGCAAACAGCAGCTCGCCAATATCGCCGGCCCGGCGGTGAAGGTTGTACTCCATTCCGTAGGGCAGCAGAATGCTCATGCAGTTTCCGTGGGGCACGTGGCAGATCGCGCCGATGGTGTGTCCGATGTTGTGCACCATCCCCACCATGGAGTTGGAAAACGCCACCCCGGCCATGGTGGAGGCATTGGCCAGTTCAAGCCGGGCCTGTGTATCATCAGGATTTTTGACAACGTGCAGCAGGTTGTCGCTGATTGCCCGGATGGCCCGTAGGGCAAAGACGTCGCTCATGGGGTTTTTTTCCATGCAATAATAGGATTCGCAGGCATGGCTCAGCGCATCCATGGCAGTGGCGGCGGTTAGAAACGGTGGAAGGGTTTTTGTCAGGCGCGGATCCAGCACAGCCAGATCCGGCAGCAGGAAATAAGAGACAAAGAGCATCTTCATGTGACGGTCCGGATCGGCAATTACGGCCACCAGTGTCATTTCCGAGCCCGTACCGGTGGTGGTGGGCAGGATGGCCAGGGGATTGAGCCTTTTGCGCACCTTCCCGGCACCCTGGTAGTCAAGCAGGGATCCGCCGCCCAGGGATGCAACGATATTTACGCCTTTAGCCGTGTCAATCACGGATCCGCCGCCCACGGCAATAATGGAATCGCATGTCTCCCTGCTGTAAATGTCTGCGATCTCGTCTACCACCTTGTAATCCGAATCCACCGGTACATTGTTGCAAACAGGACCGATCTGCAGTTCATTTCCCACGGTATCCCTGACCATGTCAATGAGTCCCGCGCCTTCCACGCCCTTGTCCGTGATAATAAGCGGGCGATTCGCATTTAACCCGGCCAGATGGCTCGGGATCTTTTCAATGGCGTTTTCGCCGGATATCGTTTTGGCACGGCAGCAAAAATCATAAAAACCTGGCATGAACATGGAGACCCCCTGTGTGTTACAGATTCCTGTAAATGACCTTGATCAGGCTCGGAGAAAAAGACTTCAGATAAATCCGGATCCGGTTGAGGTGCTTTCTCACCGGCGAGAGTTCGGACCACTTGGGATACCTTTTAACCGCCAGCCCGGCAATAACCTTGGGCAGCAGGTGAACTTCCACGATATCAAGAACCCGGACCACGGCCAGGGCCTGGGGCAGGCTGCCCTCCACGATGTAGCGGTCATAATTGTATGCCAGTGCAGTGGATTCCTGGAAGGTGAAGACCTTGATGGCAGACTCGATGTTTTTGATCTTCATGCCGAGATCGATCTTCTTGCCGTGGAGATTCCACCCGTGGTATCTGACACTGCCGTCCCGGTCTTTTCCCACGACCATATAGGGACCGCCGGGGGCGACCCCGAGATAGAATGTAAACCGGTCGGGAAAGTCCGCAAATATTTTTTTGACCGATTCATCCACCTTTGCCGCGGCCTCGATGGCACGACCCACGATGAGCAGCATGACAAATACATAGCCTTTCTTGATCAGCTTGGTCCCGGGACGGATTTCGGGGTATCGGCTGATGTTCAGGGTTTTGTTCGCGGATTTTAAAATGCTTTTCATCTGCGGTCTCCTTTTTGGGTCTGCTCGATGATCTCCAGGCAGTCCTGGGCCGAAAACGGGAAATCCTTCCTGGATCCGGCATGCACGCAGGCCTTTTCAAGCTGGTAGCCGGGGATTTTCAGGGATGCAAGGGTTTCGGGGATCTGCCCCCGGGTTTCGTCAAGAAGCGCAAGCAACATCTCAACACCCTTTTGCGGCCGCTGTTGTTCGGGCGTATTTGCGTATACCGACATCCCGCCTGCGGCCAGCAGCAGATCCTCCCTGGGCGGACCGGTTTTCCGCGTCATCCATGCCAGGGCCGCAGGTGTGAAAATCCGTATAAAAACGCCCCTGGAGATGCCGGTGATTTTTTCCAGTTCCTCGGCAAGCCCCCGAACCAAACCGGGAGTGGCGTTTGCAGCGGCAATACCGGCCATAACGCCGGCGTTGGCCATTGCCAGGCTGTGTTTTTTGTTTTTCGGTCTTTTGATGGCCTTTTTCAGGCTGGCGGCTGCAAATCCAATCCCGGCATGGGCAAATGCATCCTTCATGGGGCTGTGCTCCGTGTCCAGGAATGCGGTTACGGCATTGTCCATGGTTGTCAGCGCGGATTGCGCAGCACACCTGGGGTTGCATGCCGATGTCATTTGCTTGTCAAGGATGATGACATCCGGGTACAGAAATTCCGAGGTCAGGCGCCGGTTGTCCACGGTTATGGTTTTGCCGGACTCGTTTCCGTTTAAGCAGCATGCGGGAATGAGGATAAAGGGTTTTAACCGTTTTCCCGGCGGGGTGCCGTTGAAAAACCGGAAAAGGTCCTGCGTATCATGGGAAACCAGCAGATTGGCCGCCCGGGCCACATCTGCCACAGGGCCGCCGCCCAGCGCGATAATGGCATCACAGCCCCGCTCGGCAAACAGCACGGCCGCCTGGCGGGCCAGGCCGATTCCGGCATAATCGCGGATTTCATCAAAAATCCCGCCCAGGGGACACCCGGAATCGGCAAACGCCCGGATCAGGGTTTTGCCCAGCCCCCGCCGCATATGCTCCCGGCCCGTGATGACCAGCGGCTTATGCGCGTCGTTGCTTGCCAGTTCCGTGGGGATGCTTTCCAGGGCGCAGGCGCCGGAGGTGATTTTCGGCTGGCTGTAAAATTCGTAGTGAAGTTTCTGCATGATCCATCTCCTCTATGGGCGCAAAGCGTTTTGGAAAGGATGGTGCAGTCGGGTCTGCGTGCCGGTACACCGCCTTGTTCCTAAATTGAGCGATTTTCAAGTTTGTCGCAGATACAAGGAAGATGCAGACGAGCTATAGTAGACTATGCGAGACTGCATCTGACGCAGTAGATGCGGCAAAATTGAAAATCCCGGAGGGTTTCAAATTTTAACACCTAAAAATGGCTTAAT
>CAZTHW010000296.1:0-3191 GCA_964613595.1 uncultured Desulfobacteraceae bacterium
CCTTCTGCCTGATTAGCATTGTCCTGGCAATCTTTAACCTGATCCCGATTCCGCCGCTGGACGGCAGCCGGCTTCTGTCCGCGCTGCTGCCGCCCCGGGCCCGGCAGACCTATGAACAGATCGGCCCTTACGGCATCCTGATCCTGCTGGTGCTGCTGATGACAAATTCCCTTGATTTTCTGTTCTTATCTGTCATAAGGCCCTTTATCAATTTCATGACCGGCGGCTGATATCGACGGAAAAACGGCCGCTGAAGCCTTTTGCAGATGCCGGGGCAACACCACGAAGAGCACGAAGAGATGCTTTATTATGAAATTTTTCCTTCGTGAACTTCGTGGTTCAAATACATGTCGGTTTCGTAAAAAGCTGATTATACCGCCGACGGCATTTTTGCAGAAAGGAAATCCGTAAGCATCTTGGCTGATCGGCGGTGCGAAAAAGGAGTTTCCTCGCTCCAGGAGCCTCCTGGAGCCTCGATTTCCGCTCGGAAACCCGCTTTTCCGCACCGCCGTCAGGGCAACCAAGAGCAATTTCGCAAAAGCGCAAAGAAGTCAATTCGGCACACGGAGAACAACACATGACGACTGCAAAAAAACGAATCGTCAGCGGCATGCGCCCCACCGGCGCCCTGCACCTGGGCAACCTGCATGGCGCGCTGCAGAACTGGATCAACATGCAGGAAACCTATGACTGCTATTTCTTTATTGCAGACTGGCATGCCCTGACCAGCGATTACGAGGACCCGGGCAACATCGAGAATTATACCCGGAACATGATGATTGACTGGCTGGCCGCCGGTCTTTCTCCTGAAAAATGCGTGCTTTTTGTCCAGTCCCGGGTCCGGGAGCACGCCGAGCTTTTTTTGCTGCTTTCCATGATCACCCCGGTGCCGTGGCTGGAGCGCAACCCCACCTACAAGGAGCAGATCGATCAACTGGAAACCCGGGACCTGTCCACTTTCGGCTTTCTGGGATACCCGGTGCTCCAGGCCGCAGACATCATTATCTACAAGGCCGACGGCGTGCCCGTGGGAGTGGACCAGGCCCCGCATATCGAGCTCACCCGGGAAATCGCCCGGCGTTTTAATCACCTCTACGGCCGGGTCTTTCCGGAACCCGATACCTTGCTGACCGAAACCAGCAAGATCCTGGGCATTGACCGCCGGAAAATGAGCAAAAGCTACAACAACGCCATTTTCCTTTCTGATCCGCCCGAGACGATCCGCAAAAAGGTCGCCCGGATGATTACCGATCCCCAGCGAATCAGGCGCACCGATCCCGGCGATCCTTCCGTATGCAACGTATTTACGTTCCACGGGTTTTATTCGCCGCCTGACCTGGTCGCGGAAATCGATTCGGCCTGCCGCAACGCCGGGATCGGCTGCGTGGAATGCAAAAAGAAAATGGCCGAACACCTGATTGCATTTCTGGTCCCGATCCGGGAACGGATTGAATATTACAGCACGCACACCGACCAGGTGGATCAGATCATGGCCGCCGGCTCGGACAGGGCCCGCCAGGTGGCCGCCCGAACCCTGGCCGAGGTGCGCGGGGCGATTAAAATATAACCGATAAAACGGTTTTGATCATTTCCTCATTAGGATTTCGAATTTATTTCGAATTTCGGATTTTGATATTCGAATTTTCTTCGGCCATAATTTTTGACTTGTCAAAATTCTCAACCTTGCTTGCAGTGACAATGAGCAATCCCGCATACCAGGTCAAACTGGAAAACATCTTTGAAGGGCCGATGGACCTGCTGGTACACCTGATCAAGAAAAACGAGGTGGACATCTACGACATTCCCATCGCCCTGATCACAGACCAGTTTCTGTCTTACATCCAATGGATGCAGGACATGGAAATCGACGTGGCAGCAGATTTTCTGGTCATGGCCTCCACCCTGGCCCAAATCAAGTCCCGGATGCTTTTGCCGGATCCCGGCTCGGATTCAGAGGATGAGGAAGACCCCCGGGATGCCATCGCCGGTCCGCTGATGGAATACATGCGCATGAAATCCGCGGCAGAACAGCTGGGCGGCAGGGCCATCTTAAACCGGGATGTTTTTGCGCGGCAAAGCGATGGGTCAGATCTTGCCGTATCTCCCGAAGAAGCGCCCGTGGAGGCGGATCTCTACGAACTCATCCGGCTTTACCGGGACCTGATGGACAAGGCCGACCCGGGCGCGGGCATTGACATCACACCGGAAAAGATTTCGGTCAAGGAAAAGATGACCGACATCATGGATCTGCTGGAAAAGCGGAAAACCGTAACCTTTCAGGAGCTGGCCGCCGAATGTAAAAACAGAGGTGAGGTTATCGCCACTTTTCTGGCAATACTGGAAATCGTGCGCCTCAACCTGATCGGAATCTCCCAGTCCGAAGACCACAACGGACTCCAGTTATTTTCCGGGTAAACGGATATGGATGATCTGAAAAACATCGTTGAAAGCCTGCTGTTTGTCTCCGCATCCCCGCTTTCAGCCGAGCAGATCAAAAACCTGCTGCCGGATGCCGAAACCCGGGAAATCCGCCGGGTGCTCGAGGCGCTGGAAGGAGAATACAAAAACCGCAACGGCGGATTTACACTCGAAGCAGTGGCCGGGGGATATCAGTTCCGCACCCGGCCGGAGTACCGGCAGTGGATTGAAAAACTCCACCAGCCCCAGCCGGCAAAACTCAGCCGGGCATCTATGGAGACCCTGGCCATCGTGGCCTATCACCAGCCGGTGCTGCGCAGTGAAATCGAGCACATCCGGGGGGTCAACTCCGGAAACACCCTCCGGTTTCTGCTGGAAAAAAAGCTCATCCGGGTCCTGGGCCGCAGGGAAATCCCGGGCCGCCCCCTGGTATACGGCACCACCAGAAAGTTCCTGGAAACCTTCGGTTTAAAGAACCTGCAGGATCTGCCCACCCCGGGGGAAATCAATCCGGCGGACGATAAAACCTAAATTGAAAATCCCGGAGGGTTTCAAATTTTAACACCTGAAAACTGAAAATGACTTAATTCCTTAAAAAAATACAAAATATTGATCCGTGTTAAAATTTGAAACGCTCAATTTAGGAAAAATAATGCTTGACTTGATTGCCCAAGACCCCTTATTTTAGCTCACAAATCAGACGGGCGGTTAACTCAGCGGGAGAGTGCTACCTTCACACGGTAGAAGTCACTGGTTCAAATCCAGTACCGCCC
>CAZTHW010000297.1:0-3173 GCA_964613595.1 uncultured Desulfobacteraceae bacterium
ACCGCCACGGTGGCCAGGCATGGCAGGTACAGCAGTACGAAAACCATCATGGAAAGTGCGGCCAGGGGTGTCATGCCGGAATTTCTCAGGGCCCGGTGCAGGGTGTCGGATTCAGCGTCGCCTTCTGCGGCATACAGCACGCCCAGGGTGCTTACCACGACCTCCTTGGCCACAAAACCGGTGAGGATCGCCACACTGCCGCGCCAGTCCATGCCAATGGGCTCGAAGACGGGGGAGACGAATCTTCCGATACGGCCCAAATAGGATTTTTCCGCATGCTCGAGCCGCTTGTCCCGGCGCAGATCCGCAATCCGCGCGGCGCGCTCTTCTTCAAGTTTCCGGACTTCTGCGGGGGGGGCGGAAGCAATTTTTTCCGCATACACCGCACGGACCTGATCGATGCGGGCCCCGTAATCCACGGAGTAATCAACATCCTTTGGATAGGCGGAAAGCCCCCAGATCACAATGGAACCCACCAGGATCACGCCGCCCATTTTTTTTAAGAACATTTTGCTGCGGTCCCACATATGGATTACCAGGCTTTTGAGCATCGGCATCCTGTAGGGCGGCAGCTCCATGACAAACGGCGCGTCTTCGCCCTTCAGCAGGATCACCCGAAACAGTCTGCCCGTGACAATGGCCACGACAACGCCGGTGAGGTACAGAAAAAAAATGACGGTGCCGGCATATGCGGCAAAAAAGGTCCCCGCCAGAACAATGTAAACCGGAAGGCGGGCGGAGCATGACATAAACGGGGTGATCAGAACGGTTAGAATGCGGTCCTTGCGGCTTTCCAGGGAGCGGGCGGCCATTATGGCCGGCACGTTGCAGCCGAATCCCATAAGCATCGGAATAAAAGATTTGCCGTGAAGCCCGATCAGGTGCATGATCCGATCCATCAGGAAAGCGGCCCGGGCCATGTATCCGGTGTCTTCAAAAAGTGCAATACAAAAAAACAGCAGCACGATGTTGGGCAGAAAAATGATCACGCTGCCCACGCCTGCAATCACCCCTTCAAGCAGGAAGCTCTCAAAAACCCCGGGGGGCAGCAGGGCATCCAGTCCGGCGGAAAGCGCTGAAACCCCGGAATCAAGCCAGGCCACGGGGTAGGCACCCACTGTAAACGTAATCTGAAACATCGCCCAGATGAAAAAGATGAATATGGGAAAACCCAGGAACCGATTGGTCAGCACCAGGTCGATATTCCGGGAAATATCCACCCGGCGCAGCGTTGAAGTGGTCACAACCTCCTTGATAATGCCGGCAATAAACCCGTAGCGTTCATCGGTCATCACGATTTCGGGTTCCTCGTGAAACCGGTCGGCCAGCCTGCCCCGCAGGTCCCGCGCCTTTTCAAGCACCTGCGTACTACCTGTCCCCAGCAGCTTTTCCAGCCGCTGTTTGATAATGGTGTCATCTTCGAGCAACTTTACGGCAGTCCAGCGCCGGTTATAGGGAAAATCCGGGCCGATTCGGGATTCAAGCTCCTCGCGCACCTCGGAGATGGCTTTTTCGATATCCTTGCTGTAGCGCACCTTTCTGGCCTCTGGAATACCGGTTCCGGATTCGGCATATTCCACCGCGGTCTTCAGCAGCTCATCAAGCCCCTGTTTTTTATTGCCCACGGTAAACACCACGGGCACACCCAGCAGCTCGGCAAGCTTTTCCCCGTCGATTTTATAGCCGCGGGATCTGGCCAGGTCGGCCATATTCAGCGCAAAGATCACCTTGCAGTCCAGCTCCCGGAGCTGGTTGGCCAGGTAGAGGCTGCGCTCCAGGTTGGAAGCATCAATAATGTCGATGACCACGTCCGGATTATCTTCCAGGATATAATCCCGGGCCACGATTTCTTCGATGGAAAACGGGGTGAGGCTGTATGTGCCGGGAAGATCGACAATCTTAAGCCGGCAGCCGAACTTCTCGATATCGCCTTCTTTTTTTTCCACGGTCACTCCCGGCCAGTTTCCCACTTTCTGCCGGGTGCCGGTGAGGTGATTGAAAATGGTGGTTTTTCCGGAATTGGGATTGCCGGTCAGGGCGATCCGGATCTGCCTGCTATCCATGATGGCGCTCCAATGGCTCCACGGTGATGGCCACCGCCTCGTTGACCCGCAGGGAAATGTGCATTCCCTTGATGGTCAGTTCCAGGGGATCACGCAGAGGGGCGTATTTTTCAATATAGAACTCAGCCCCCCGGGTCAGGCCCATCTCGAGAATTCTCCGGCGCAGGCGCATGTCTCCGCCCACGGCCACGATCCGGCCAAACTGGCCTTCTCTCATATCGCTCAAGCGCATGCTGGTATATCCTTTAATTGGCTGCCGGCACAGGGCTTACACCCGGATCCGCCGGCAAACTACAGGGTGGCGTCCTTGCCGCCCGCAGGCGATGCCTGGGGAAAAGGCTCCACAACGATTTTTCGGGAGAGCCCACGGCCGAGCACATACCGCTGGTTGCCCGCGGCAACCACCAGTTGCCCCTGCCCGTAATTGGTAATGACCTCCAATTCGTCATTAACGCGCAGGCCCATGCTCATGAGCCGAAGCCGGGAGCTGCTGCCGCCGGTCAGTTCCCGGATCACCACCCGTTCGCCGGCCTTGGCCACAGTCAGCGGGATCTGCTTCGTCCGCTCCTTAAGGCACCGGTCGCATATCCCGTAGATTTCCATCCGGTGCTGAAGCATATGGAAGCCGTAAGTGCGGGCAATTTCCTGCTGCAGGTTTTCCAGGCGGCTGTCTTCGAACTCGATGATCCGGCTGCATTTGGTACAGATCATGTGATCATGATGATCTCCCAGATGCCGGTGCTCATATCGCACTTCCCCGTTTTCGAAACGGTTTTTCTCCGCAAAACCGTACCGACGCATCAGTTCCAGGGTTTCTTCGACAAACGATTTTTCAAACCCCTGGCCCTGCTTTTTTAATATATCCGTCAGTTCGTCAGCAGTCACATGCTGCTCGGTCTGCAGAAATGCATCCAGGATGCCCAGCCGCTGCTGCAGATAATCGATTTCTTCCTGATCAAACAGTTTTTCAAACTGCCGACGTTCGTATGTATGTATATTTCCCATATGGGAAGTTCTCCGTTTGTTTCATGAAAACTTCTATCATTAATACAGTTTATCTGCTGTTGTCAACATTGCCGCAACCCCGATGGCACCAATGGTCTCCGGGTC
>CAZTHW010000298.1:0-3153 GCA_964613595.1 uncultured Desulfobacteraceae bacterium
CAATAAAATGATAAGTTTCTGATTTTACTTAACCACTTAAAACTTAACACTTAAAACTTTCTTTGTGAAAATCAAATCCGCCACATTCGACAAGAGCGCCGCCCGCGCGGACCAGTACCCGCCCGCGGTGCTTCCGGAAATCGCGTTTGCCGGCCGTTCCAATGTGGGCAAGTCAAGCCTGATCAACACGCTGCTCAACCGGAAGCACCTGGTCAAAACCAGCGGGACGCCAGGGAAAACCCGCCTTATCAATTTCTTTATCATTAACAACGCCTTTTCCTTTGTGGACCTGCCCGGCTACGGCTATGCCCGGGTTCCGGCATCGGAACGAAAGCAATGGGGGAAAATGGTCGAAACTTACCTGCGCACCCGGCCGATCCTCAAAGGCGTGGTCGTGCTCCAGGATATCCGGCGGATGCCCGGGCAGGAAGAAAACGAGCTGCTCGATTTCCTCGGGCATTACAATCTCCCGGCAATCTTTGTGCTCACCAAGGCGGACAAGTTTTCCAATAACAAGCAGGCAACCCAGGCCAGAAAAATCCGGCAGGAAATGGGCCTGGAAACTGATGAAATCGTGTGCTTTTCGGCAAAATCCCGCCAGGGGGTGGATACGCTCTGGGAGATGATCGTCGGACTGCTTGACCCCGAAACCGCGGACATTCAGACGAAATGACAGAATCCACTGAAAATAAAGAACAATCTTTCCGATCCGGATTTGCGGTCATTACCGGCGCGCCCAACGTGGGCAAGTCGACCCTGCTCAACCGGATGATCGGAGAGAAAATTTCCATTACCTCTGCCAAGCCGCAGACCACGCGCAACCGGATTGCCGGCATTGCCCACGGCTCCGGATTTCAGATCGTTTTTATAGACACCCCGGGAATCCACGACAGCGAGCGCATTTTTAACCGTCGAATCGTGGACGTGGCCCTGGCTTCCATGGACGAGGGGGACCTGATCCTGGCAATTGCGGATGCCTCCAGCCAGGATCACGCCTCAGAGGCGCTCATCCTGGAAAAACTCCAGAAAAAAGCCGGAACTCCCGCGGTACTGGCTTTAAACAAGGTTGACCTGGTGGAAAAGCCCCGGCTGCTGACACAAATTGACCAGTGGTCAAAAACCGGTGCGTTTGCCGAAATCGTGCCGGTTTCTGCAAAAACCGGACTCCAGGTACCGGAGCTGCTTTCAGCCATGGCCGGGCGCCTGCCGGAGGGCCCGCCGTATTATCCCGAGGACGCCATAACCGACGCGCCGGAGCGGTTCATTGTCGCCGAGATGATCCGGGAGCAGGTTTTTGCCCGCACAGGGGAGGAAATTCCTTATTCCACGGCCGTAACCATCGAAAGTTTCTCCGAGGACGAATCCGCCGGCCTCGTCCGGATTCATGCGGCCATCCACGTGGAGCGCAATTCGCAGAAAGGCATCATCATCGGCAGGCACGGCCAGATGCTCAAGGCCATCGGAACGGCTGCGCGCGCAGACATCGAGCATCTTTTGGGCGCGCGGGTGATGCTGAAACTCTTTGTCCGGGTGGAGAAAAACTGGAGCAAAAACCCCAAGGCGATCCGTAAACTCGGCTACTGATGATTCTCTCGTTTCATCCCTGCTACATTGGCGACGAAAACCGCCTGTGCGCCGGGCGCGACCCGGACGACCAGGACCGGGCACGGATGCGCGCCGCCCGTGCCGTGATTCTGCCGCAGGGGTGCCGGCGCTCCCTTTTCGAAGCGGCCGCGGCCAATTGCGCCCGGGTATTCCCGGACTACCGGGCCCGTTTTGCCTGGCCGGATAAAACCGGCCAGATCCGGCTCTTCCGTGATTGCGGGCTGCCCCATCCGGAGACGGCCGTTTTTGACGCACTTGCGCAATACCGGCGCAGCAATGCACCCTGGCGCCTTGCGGCAAGTTTTGGCCCGCCCTTTGTATTCAAGTATAACGGGGCCGGAGAAGGGGATCACGTGTGGCTGGTGGATCACCTGCAGGCCTTTGAGCGCCTGCTGGCCATGTCAGCACAGTGGGAAAGCACCGGACAGTACGGATTTCTGATACAGGAGTATATCGAGACCGGAGGGCGCTGCCTGCGGGTGGCGGTTATCGGGGATACGCTCGTATCCTACTGGCGCATTCAACAGGCGCCGGGGGATTTTCGCACAGCAGCCGCCCTGGGCGCGGATATCGATCATCACGCTTATCCGGAACTTCAGGCTGCCGGAAAACAGCAGGTGCGCCGTTTGTGCGCGCACACCGGCATCAACCTGGCGGGCGTGGACTTGATCTTTTCAGAGACCGAACCCGGCCGGGGGCCGCTGATGCTGGAGATTAACTATTTTTTCGGCCGACGGGGGCTCGGCGGATCAGAACGGTTCTACGAGCTGCTTTGCCGGGAAATTGACCGCTGGATCGCAAAAACGGGGTAACCCATGTACGTGGCAGATGAAACGGAAATCCGGAGGGAAAAGGCAAAAGCCCGCGAGTTGCGGGCAAGCCAGTGGTGGAAACGCAAGTGCGCCAAGGGCGTCTGTCACTACTGCGGCCGGCAGGTGCCGCCCGGGGAACTGACCATGGATCACATCGTGCCGATTGCACGCGGCGGGAAAAGCACCCGCGGCAATGTGGTCCCGTGCTGCAAGGATTGCAACTCCCGGAAAAAAGACCAATTGCCCATGGAATGGAGGTAATGTGTATTAATCAAACTTTCCCAGAGGCCGGTCAAAGGTATACCTGGCCGGGGCAATCACCAGCAGGTCGTATGACTCGCCGACATTTTTCCCCAGCGCGGAAAACGGCAGCGACACCACAAACGTGGCTGATCCGAACACTGTGGAAACCAGGGCCACCGGCCGGACAAAGAAAAAATCAGCAGCCATGGATGCGCCATCCGGACGATCGGCATTGAATCCATCCGAGGCCGCGGTTGCCGTGGCGCTTAACGGACCCGCGATGAACGCCGCGATCAGGATGAGAAAAATCAAACGTTTTGCAAGAAGCATGACTTCCTCCTTATTTTATTCCGGAGTCATAAAAAGCTGATTATGCCGCCGACGGCATCTTTGCATAAAGGAAATCCGTAAACAGCTTGGCTGATCGGCGGCGCGAAAAAGGAATATCCTCGCTCCAGGAGCCTCCTGGAGCCTCAATTTCCGCTCGGAAACC
>CAZTHW010000299.1:0-3151 GCA_964613595.1 uncultured Desulfobacteraceae bacterium
GATTAATATTTTAAATTTTTTTAAGGAATTAAGTAATTTTCAGGTGTTAAAATTTGAAACCCTCCGGGATTTTCAATTCAGGAAAAAACAAATTTCAATCATATGTTCCAGGGCGTCAAAAATCAAGTTCAGAAAGAAAAACCGCCTTGGCAAGGAAACTGTCTGCAGAAAAAACGCGTTGCGCAATTCTGCCGGATGCCGGAATATGCCTTGACCTTACGCGGGTTTTCTGAAAAAATAACTCCGCATTGGAATCCACAAATAAAGCATGTGCACGACCAAAGGAGAGCAAAAGCATGGATCTGCAGGCGCATTGCCCGGAAAAAATCCTGGCCCCGGAAAAAGCGGTCCAGAAAATCAAAAACGGAAGCCGGGTGTTTATCGGTACCGGCTGCGGAGAACCCCAGCAGATCATCCGTTCCATGGTCGAGGATGAAAGCATCCAGGACATTGTGGTCTACCAGATGCTGTCTTCCACCTTTGCCCAGTACGTGGATGATCCGCATTTTGCCCAACGGTTTTCCTTGAAGCTCTTTTTTATCAGTCTGCACATGCGGCAGGCCGCTTTTGAAGGCAAGATCGACTACATTCCGGCATATCTTTCCCAGATCCCGGACTTGTTCGACTCCAGGCGGATCGGCCTGGACGTGGCCCTGGTCCAGGTCAGCCCCCCGGACCGGTTCGGGTACTGCAGTCTGGGCATCTCCGTGGATATCACGGTTTCGGGAATGGAAAACGCCCCGGTGGTGATTGCCCAGGTCAATCCCCGCATGCCGCGCACCTGGGGAGACGGGTTTGTCCACGTGGACGACATTGACTATCTCGTGCCGTATGAAGAACCGCTGGTCGCGGCGCTGCCCGAGGCCAAGAACCAGGAAATCCTGGAGCGGATCGCAAAATACATCAACCAGCTCGTGGACGACGGTGCCACCCTGCAGGTGGGCTTCGGCCATCTGCCCAATTCCATCCTGCAGCATTTAAACGGCAAAAAGGACCTGGGTCTCCACACCCAGGTGATCACTGACGGGTTTCTGCCATTGTTCCAGCAGGGCGTGATCACAAATAAGAAAAAATCCTACCTGCCCAACCGGGTGGTGACCTCCCTGTGCATGGGATCGGAGCAGCTCTACAAGTTCATGGACGACAATCCCATGTTCTATTTCCGGGTGGCCGATTTTGTCAACGACCCCAATATCATCGCCAAAAACGACAACCTCATCTCCATCAGTTCGGCCCTGGAAATCGACCTGACCGGACAGATCTGCACAGATTCCAAGGGATACCTTTTTTACAGCGGCATCGGCGACCAGGTGGATTTTCTGCGCGGCTCCAAGATGTCCCGGGGCGGGTTTTCCATTATTGCCCTTCCCTCCACGGCCCAGGGCGGTCAGGTTTCGCGCATCGTGCCCCACTTGAGCGAGGGCGCCGGCGTGGCCACCACCCGCGGCGACGTGGACATCGTGGTCACCGAATACGGCATTGCCGAGCTTCACGGCAAGGGAATCTACCAGCGGGTCATGGAGCTGGCCCAGATCGCCCACCCCAAATTCCGTGAATGGCTCATTGAGGAGGCCAAAAAGCGGCATTACATTTTCGGCGACCAGGTCCCGCCCAGCAAGCAGGACCTCATGTTCCTGGAGAACTACAAGTCCCACCTGGAGCTGGAAAGCGGAAAAACCGTGGAGTTCCGGCCGCTTCTGCCTTCAGACGAATTCGCCACACGCAATTTCTACTACTCGCTGCAGGAAAGCACGGTTTTTTATCGCTTTTTCTACCGCCGCAAGATTTTCTCGCGCGAAATGCTGCAAAAGCAGTGGGCATCGGTGGATTATCACCAGAACATGACAGTGGTAGGCATGGTCCAGCGCGGCAAGCACAAGGAAATCGTGGCCATCGGGTCTTACGGCCAGGCGGAAAAGGACGTGGCGGAAGTGGCCTTCGTGGTCAAGGAAGACTATCAGGACATGGGTCTGGGCAGCTATCTGCTCGAGTTGCTGGAAAGGATTGCCAGGGAGAACAAGTACAAGGCTTTTACGGCCACGGTATTAAGCGAAAACCGGGCCATGATCCGGGTTTTTGAAAAACGCTACCCCGATGCCGAGATCAAGCGAGGTTTCTCCGGAGAACTGGAACTCTACATGCCGTTTGACAAAGCCGCGGATGCGGACAAGAAGGCAGACCAAAAAGGCGGTGAGTAAGCCCGCGGCAACAGGTATTTTTTACCCTTCTTTCCCGTAAAGGGCCTTGATTTTTTCCCGGTCCGGCCGACCGTCGGATTTCAAAGGGAAATCCGCGACCATTTCCACGTAGTGCGGCTTTTTATACCGGGCGATGCGCCCGGCCACAAATGCGATCAGGTCCCCGGCTTCCAGTTGCGCCCCGTCTTTGAGCAAACACACCGCCTTGATGCCTTCTTTCCACTTCGGATCCGGAACCCCGAATACCACGGTGTTTTCCACGGCCGGGTGCTCCAGGATGACTTTCTCGACTTCAGCCGGGTACACGTTTTCCCCGCCGGGCTTGATCAGCTCCTTTTCCGCCATCCGGCCGGCGTAAAACAGATACCCGTTATCGTCAAAACTGCCCATGTCGCCCGTGTGGTGCCAGCCCCCGCGAAACGTGCGCGCGTTTTCCTCTGGCAGGTTCCAGTAGCCCTGGAACACCAGGGGGCCCCGCATTACAATCTCGCCCGCCTCTCCGGCCGGCAGGGGATTGTCCCGCTCGTCCACCGTGCGCACGTCACCCAGGACTACGGGCCGGCCGGCCGACCCCGGGGCGTAGCTGTAACGCCCGATAGTGGCCAGCATCGAAGTCTCGGTCTGCCCGTACATGCAGTAGTAATTCCCGCCGGTCACCTTCTGATACTGCTCGATATGATCCTGCGTGCCCAGGCCCACCACGGCCCTGACAGAGGAGATGTCGCGTCCCTCCGTGCCGGCGGTCTCCAGCACCGAAGACAGGATCGGGGGAAAGTCAAAAAACAGGGAAACCCCGAAATCCTCGATTAAGCTCACGGCCCTGGCGGCATCAAACCGGCTCATGTTCACGTTTAGCGCACCTGCCTGGAATGCACCCACTGCCATGAACAGCCCGGCCACGTGGAACAGGGGCAGCAGGCTCAGATGCACATCTTTTTCAGACAGGGCGAAAT
>CAZTHW010000300.1:0-3149 GCA_964613595.1 uncultured Desulfobacteraceae bacterium
GCGTAAATGCAATTCAAACCTAAATTGAAAATCCCGGAGGGTTTCAAATTTTAACACATGAAAACGACTTAATTCCTTAAAAAAATATAACATATTGATCCGTATAAAAATTTGAAACGCTCAATTTAGGTCAAAGGAGGGCAATGTGCCGGCACAAAAGCGCAAGCCCCGGGTGCTGATCGTGACTCCGGAAGTGACATACCTGCCCCAGGGCATGGGTAATATCGCAAACTACCTGTCAGCAAAGGCCGGCGGCCTGGCCGATGTATCGGCCGCACTGATAAGCAAGCTTTTTACCCTGGGTGCGGACGTACACGTGGCCATGCCGGACTACCGGGGGATTTTTCACAAGAATATCGGCCCGCTGTGGGATCTATACAGAAAAGAACTGGACACCTACCAGAAGTATATACCAGAAGAGCGCCTGCACCTGGCAGAGGACAGGGTGTTTTACTATGCACATCACGTGTATTCCGATTTTACCCAGGAAAACATCAAGATTGCCCTGGCGTTTCAGCGGGAGGTGATCAACAACATTTTGCCAAGGGTGCGACCGGACCTGATTCACTGCAACGACTGGATGACCGGGCTGATCCCCGGGTATTCCAGAATGGCGGGCGTCCCCGCCCTTTTTACGATTCACAACATTCATACGGTCAAGGCCACGCTGGCCGAGATCGAGGACCGGGGCATTGATGCGGCCGAGTTCTGGCAGCATCTTTATTATGATTACATGGCGGTCAACTACGAGGAAACCCGGGAGACCAACCCGGTGGATTTTCTGGTCAGCGGCGTGTTTGGTGCGCATTTCGTCAATACGGTCAGCCCCACGTTTCTGCGCGAAATCGTTTCCGGGCGGCATGATTTTGTTTCCCCTGCCCTGCGGCGGGAACTGACCAACAAGGATCATTCGCAATGCGCCTACGGCATCTTAAACGCGCCGGATGCATCCTATGAACCGTCAAGCGATCCGGAGCTGGTTCAAAACTATACCCCGGAAGACTGGGCTGCGGGCAAGCGCGCCAACAAGCTTTACCTGCAGAGGCATATCGGCTTGATTGAAAACCCGGATGCACCGATATTTTTCTGGCCTTCCCGGCTGGACCCCGTGCAGAAAGGATGTCAGCTTCTTGCCGATATCCTCTATCACATGGTTGCAAAGTACTGGCAGCAGCAGCTCCAGGTGGTTTTCGTGGCAAGCGGCGTGTTTCAGCGGCATTTTTTGTCGATCGTGAATTTTCACGGCATAGAGGACCGGGTGGCTGTCTGCAGTTTCAGCGAGCCCCTGTCGCGTCTGAGTTATGCGGCGGCCGATTTTCTGTTGATGCCCTCGAGCTTTGAGCCGTGCGGCCTGCCCCAGATGATCGGTCCCAAGTACGGCACCCTGCCGGTTGCCCATGATACCGGGGGCATTCACGACACCGTGCAGCACCTGGACCTGGCCCGAAACCGCGGGAAGGGGTTTTTATTTCAAGTGTTTGACAGTGCCGGCCTGATGTGGGCCGTGGACGAGGCCATGGATTTTTACCGGCGTCCCGGGGAGGTCCGGGCTCCGCAGGTCCGGCGGATCATGCAGGAAGCCGCGGAGGCCTTCAATCACGAGGTCACGGCCGGTCATTATATTGAATTGTACGAAAAAATGCTTCAGCGGCCATTGATCACGGAAGCCTATGAAACCGCATAAGACAGGAACAAACGAGCCGTGGCAGGGGCTTTTACAACTCGACCCGGAGTTGGCGCCTTATTCACAGGTGATTGCCGGGCGTGCCCGAAAAATCCGGAACACGGAAAACCGCCTGACCGGCGGCAGCATCACCCTGCCGGACTTTGCCTCCGGCCACGAATATTTCGGCCTTCATTTTCGGGATAATCAATGGGTTTTCCGGGAATGGGCGCCGAATGCCGCGGCCATTTACCTGGTCGGCGACATGACCGGATGGCGGGAGGAAAAGAGGTATGCGCTTGAAAAAAATGATTCTCCGGGCGTTTGGGAAATCCGGCTGGCGGCTGACCGGCTTGCACACGGCCATCATTACAGGCTTCGCATCCACTGGCCCGGCGGCAGCGGAGATCGGATCCCGGCTTATGCCCGCCGGGTGGTCCAGGACCCGGAAACCCTGATTTTTGCCGCCCAGGTGTGGCAGCCGGAACGTCCCTACCAGTGGCACCAGCCCCGTTTCCGGTGTCCGGCGCAGGCGCCGCTGATTTATGAGGTACACGTGGGCATGGCCCAGGAAGAAGAAAAAATCGGCACCTACCGGGAGTTTACCCGGAATGTGCTGCCGCGCATCGTGGATCTGGGCTACAATACCATCCAGTTAATGGCGGTCCAGGAGCATCCTTATTACGGCTCCTTCGGCTACCAGGTGTCGAATTTTTTTGCCGCATCCTCGCGGTTCGGCACGCCCGAGGACTTAAAGGAACTGGTGGATGCGGCCCACCAAGCCGGTCTTTGCGTGCTCATGGATCTTGTGCATTCACATTCGGTCACCAATGAGGCCGAAGGCTTAAGCCGGTTTGACGGCACCCTGCACCAGTACTTTCATGCAGGCGACCGGGGCCATCATCCCAGCTGGGATTCCCGGCTGTTTGACTACGGCAGGATCGAGGTCCTGCATTTTCTGCTTTCAAACTGCCGGTTCTGGCTGGATGAATACAGGTTTGACGGTTTCCGTTTCGACGGCATCACCAGCATGCTATACACCCATCACGGCCTGCAAAAGGCCTTTGTTTCCTATGACGACTATTTTGACAGCAGCGTGGATGAAGATGCGCTTGCCTACCTGACCCTGGCCAACAAGCTGGTCCATGAGCTGCGGTCCGATGCCATCACCATTGCCGAGGATGTCAGCGGCATGCCGGGTCTGGCGCTGTCCAATGACTCCGGCGGCACGGGTTTTGACTATCGCTTTGCCATGGGCATTCCGGATTACTGGATCCGGATTTTAAAGGAATACCGGGATGAGCAGTGGCCTCTGGGCGGGATATGGCACGAGTTGACCAACCGCAGGGCAGAGGAAAAGACCATCAGCTACGCCGAGTCCCACGACCAGGCGCTGGTGGGGGATCAGACCCTGATTTTCCGCTTGATCGGTGCAGACATGTACGAACACATGCGCAGGGATGATCCGCACCCGGGAGTGGATCGG
>CAZTHW010000301.1:0-3127 GCA_964613595.1 uncultured Desulfobacteraceae bacterium
TGCAGTCTCGCATAGTCCACTATAGCTCGTCTGCATCTTCCTTGTATCTGCGGCATACTTGAAAATCGCTCAATTTAGGTTGAACCTTTCCAGCAGCCGGGTCATTTGACCCGAATTTTCAAGGCAGTGGCTGAGACCAGGATCAAGGAAACCACCGCGGCCAGGCTCAGGGTCTTTGGATGCACCAGGGCCATGCCCATTGAACGGGCGCTGGACAGCGTCCCATGCCGAAAACAATTCCCAGGCCAAGCGATCCGGCCAAAAAAGCATTACCCAGTGACCAGTTGCGCTTGATCATCAACAGGACCAGAACAAACATCAGCGCAATGCGAGCAACTGCAGGTATGGCATCAACCCAGGCAAAAACGGCATCCAATGCAGAGTCCTCACATCCTTATTTACTTCCGATACTTGGAAAACTCCGGTTTCCGCTTTTCCATGAATGCGTTTTTGCCTTCCACGGACTCGTCGGTTCCGTAAAACATGCTCAGTCCCCCGACGCCCAGGTTGGTAATGCCGGCAACACCGTCGGTTTCAGCGTGAAATGCGTACTTGAGCATTTTCAGCGCGGTCGGGCTCTTTTCCAGCACTTCTGCGCACCACTTATCAACTTCCGCGTCAAGCTGATCAAAGGGCACCACCGCATTGACCAGTCCCATGTCCATAGCCTCCTGCGCCTTATAAAGCCGGCACAGGTACCAGATTTCCTTGGCCTTCTTCAGACCCACGCACCGGACCAGGTCGCCGGTGCCGTATCCGGGATCAAAACTGCCCACCTTGGGACCGGCCTGGCCGAGTTTGGCGGATTCGGCCGCAATGGACATGTCACAGACCACCTGGAATACGTTTCCCCCGCCTACGGCGTATCCGTTGACCCTGGCAATGACAGGTTTCGGGATTGTGCGGATCAAACTGGAAACCGTCTGCCAAGCGACTTCCACCGGCAGGGCTGCGATCGTTCCGGCATATCCGCCCTTGTCCCGGATGGACTGATCGCCGCCGGTGCAAAAGGCCTTTTCCCCGGCACCGGTAAACACCACCACGCCGATACTGTTGTCCACCCAGGCATCCGTGAAGGCCTGGTGCAGCTCCATGAGCGTCTGCGGCGTGCAGGCATTGTACTTTTCGGGCCGGTTGATGGTGACTCTTGCCACGCCCTGGTTTTTTTCATAAATGACTTCTTCAAAGTTCATGCGGGCCTCCTTTTGCCAAAGGGTTTTCTAACTCATGGTCAGGCCGCCGCTGACGCTGAGGGTTTGACCGGTAATGAAATCCGCCTCCCCGGAGGCCAAAAAGACCACTGCAGCGGCGATTTCCCCGGGCGTTCCGGTGCGTCCGAGCGGAATGACCTTGTCCATTTTGGACAGAATCTTTTGCGCAAACCCGCTTTCCGCCTGCATCTGCCGGGTCAGCGGCGTATCGGTGGGCCCCGGGCATATGACATTGACCGTTATCTGATTTCTCGCCACCTCGCGGGCCAGGGACTTGCTAAAGGAAATCACCGCGCCCTTGGCGCCGGCATAGACGGATTCGCCGGTGCTGCCCACCCGGGCGGCATCGGATGCGATATTTATGATTTTGCCGCGGTTTTTCTCGATCATATCTGGGATGACCGCATACACACAGTTAAGCACGCCTTTATAATTGATATCGATCACCTTGTCCCAGAAATCCGGGGTGGTTTCGACAAACGGAATCATGCGGTCCCAGCCGGCGTTATTGACCAGCACATCCACGGCACCGAACTGCTCCCTGACCCGAGCCACCGCCTGTTTCACCTCTTCCAGGTCCGTGATATCGGCCTGTACCGACATTGCCGTACCGTTTTCCTGGTTGATTTCATCCGCGGCCTGCCCGGCAACAGCCGCATCAATATCCGCAATCGCAACCCTGGCGCCCTGTCCGGCCAGGACAGAAGATATGGCTTTTCCAATCCCCTGCGCCCCGCCGGTAACCATGATTGTTTTGTCTTTGAGTTCAAACATGTGCCCCTCCCCCTTTTGAAAAACCATTTATTTGGATACATCTCAAGGCTTCCCGGAAAGCGTATCCGCGGCTACAAGCATCATCCGGCCGTATCGATCCGGTTCATGACTTCTTCTTCCCAACAGGCGAAACATATGGGTTTTCAGATCGAAATCGGGCTGATTGGCGTTGGGTTTCTTTTTTGTTTTTGCCATAATCACCGATTTTCGCGATTCAATTTAACACCTAAATTGAGCGATTTTCAAATTTTAACACCTGAAAACGACTTAATTCCTTAAAAAATTTAAAATATTAATCCGTGTAAAAATTTGAAACGCTCATTTTAGGTAACACAAAAAACAAAGGATTGCACCCCTTGTTCAGGAGAAATAAAAACAGTTAGATTACAGTTAATGAAACATTGAAGATCAACACAATCGTCTTCTAAGTAACTTAAATTTTTATCTTATAATTTTAGTTACTTGTAAATTCGGGTTTCGCCCCCGGCGAAATGGGGTACTTCCAAAAAGCCCGAAACTGGGACAGAACTGCAGATCTGTCCCAGTTTCGGGCTTTTTTGGGGAAGGCGGGTTGACGGGCGGGAAAGACGGAATTATAGATAATGGGACATGCAAATGCATATATCAGCACAAAATCCCGACACCCATACAAAACAGGACCGCAACCTTGCAGACAAAAATATTTTTCCCGTTCAAATGGGCACTTCTCGCAGCCCTCGTGACACTGGCGATTTCCGCCTTTTTTGCCGGCCCGTTGGGGGCGGGCCAGGCCTTGCAGAAAACTTCCCAAAGCCGGGCAATTCCGGGCGAGGCCCTGTCCTGGCCACATGAAAACAGCGATCTGGCCCCGTCGCCGAACGTGGTTTTCGGCACCCTGGAAAACGGTTTTCAATATGTAATGATGAAAAACCCTAAGCCGGAAGACCGGGTGAGCATGCACCTGGCAGTGGATGTCGGGTCCTTTCACGAAACCGAAGACCAGCGCGGCGCGGCACATTTTCTGGAACACATGCTGTTTTCCGGCACCGAGCATTTCCCGCCCGGCGATCTGGTCAAGTATTTCCAGCGCATCGGCATGGCGTTCGGCCCGGACGTCAACGGCCGCACCGGGTTTTATGAAACCGTCTACGATCTGGATCTGC
>CAZTHW010000302.1:0-3117 GCA_964613595.1 uncultured Desulfobacteraceae bacterium
CGAGTCTGCATCTTCCTTGTATATACGGCAAACTTGAAAATCGCTCAATTTAGGTGAAAGTCTCCTGAGTTTCAGCGCGCCTGCTTTGCAACAATCGGCCTGAACTTGAACGCATACCACATCGGCCGGGCAAAAGGACCCGGGCCTGCAGAGAATTCGTTAACCAGCTTTTCAAGCCTTTCCTGAACCGCTTCCGGGATTGCCCCGTCACCCTTGATCCCCTGTCATACCGCCATGCCGCCGCCGTCCACCAGAATCGTCTGCCCGGTGACAAAAGATGCGCCGTCAGAGGCAAGAAAGAGCACCACCCTTGCCACGTCTTCGGGTTCTGCAATTCTGCCCATGGGGATATCCCTTACCACCATGTCATGGGCTTCCGGATTCGACCAGAATGGTTTGCTGAAATCGGTGCGCACCATTGCCGGGGCCACGGCATTGACCTGGATATTGTCCGGGGCCAGCTCAGCTGCCAGGTTTTTTGTCATCATCTCTATGCCGGCTTTTGCAATACCGTAGACATTCAGTCCCGGCGAGGCTTTGTGCGCGGCAACTGACGTGATGCTGACGATTTTGCCGACCTTCTGCTCCCGCATGATTTTGCCCGCTTTCCGGGAGCACATGAATGTACCGGTGAGGTTTGATTCAATGATCTTCCGCCACATACCGGTCTCGGTATCCACCAGTTCTCCGGCGGCCAGATTCATCCCCACGTTGTTGACCAGCACGTCAATACGGCCGAATTTCTCCACGGCTGTATCAAACAAGCGGTCGACATCTTCTTCTTTGGCCACGTGCGCCTGAACCGCCAGCAGCGCGTCTCCGCCCTGGAGTTCTTCTTGCGCCGCATCCAGGTTTTCCTGTTTTCTGCCGCAAATCACCACCTTTGCTTTCTGGTCCAAAAGCTCCCGGGCGATTTCCAGTCCGATACCGCGACTGCCGCCGGTCACCACGAAAACCCGGTCTTCGAGGCCATACCATAATTTGCCCATTGTTCCTCCCTGATTTGGTTTCTTAAACCTAAATTGAGCGTTTCAGATTTTTACACGGATTAATATTTCAAATTTATTTTAAGGAATTAAGTCTTTTTCAGCTATTAAAATTTGAAATGCTCAATTTAGGTTTCAATCAATCCTGCCCGCGGCAAGCTTTGTAGCGAAGGCTACAAAGCCAAAAATTTCCCCCAGCCGAAGGCACGGAAAACATTGCCGGCATTCAGGCATTTTGCCCCGCCGGCACAAGAAACATTTTCCCGGTGAGCCGGAGGTCCTTGTCCTGCTCATCGGCACATTTCTTCTGAATCTCTTTTAAAATCCAGCCCGCTGCCGTCTGGTTCCAGTACCACTCAGCAAACTCCCGGATATCTGGTGCCCGGGCTCCGGGCCGGGAACTTGCGGCCTCGAAATAAAAACTTTTTAAATCCTGGGCGGCCAGACGAAGAGCAACGGCCAGTGACAAGCCTTTGCGCGGAATTTCAACATGTTCGCCCAGCAAGTAATTGGAAAGAATGGCCTCGGCGGTTTCCGGATCGAAATCGGTCATGGCCGTACGGCCGCGTTTTTCCAGGCCCTGATCGTACCAGGGTCGGAGTTGGGCCATTTCCCGTTTGAATGCAGATACCCGTTTTTCCGGGTCTGTCTCCTCCTGCCGGGGAGGTGAAAAATTCACCGGGCAGGACCAGGCGTCTGCTTCAGCAGTTTTTTCGCTGCCGGATGCCGGGGCCTCTTCCTCAAAAGCCGCCAGTACGGGGCCTTGTTCAGCTTCGAAAAGTTCCAGGACCGACTGCAGCACTTTTTTCTGGAATCGGGCATTTTCCGGAACGCCCAAAGGCCGCCCCAGCTCGAACGGCACCCACAGCGCCCGCGGGGGACGTATCTTTTCGGTGTGTTCGTAAATCAGGCTGATTTGGGTGGTGGGGATAGATTCCCGCTCGAGATAGTGTGCGAGCGCGCCCACGGCGCGCGTGCAAAACGGTCAGACAGGCACCAGAAGCACCGCGTTCACCCCGTCTCCTTTCAGTAATTGAGCAAGGTTTTCCGCATGGGAAGCCATCTGGGAGGGATCGGCTGCACCCATAAACGAATAATGATAATCTGCCACGCTTCCGATAATTCCCTCGTCGGCAAGTTCCCGGAGGCGGTCCAGCGGAAAGACCACGTTCCAGTCCTGCTGGAAGCCGGTTCGGTCAAAATTGGTGGAGACATGGGTCATTACCAGTTCATTTGCCATGGTATTGCCCGGAATAATCCGATAATCACCCTCTATCCCCTGAAACGGCCGATCACCTCTTTTGTGAAGCCCTGCCGTGGAGACAATTGCAACCCGTTGTTCTGACAGTTTCGTGCCGGCTGTCCAGGGGGTTGTGTCAAATTGCGGGCATGGTAAGTCCGCAACGTGGGTTCGCATCGGTTCTGCCATTTGATTTAATCGCGCCATACGCCCCTCCTGTTAGGTCAGTTACGTAATTGTGTATTCAACTTTACAAAATATTCATTTTCAATTCAGATAGCAAATCCGGATACGGGGATGACTCAAATGCTTGCTGCTGGCCCGGTATATTTTTTTGATATCCTTTAAAGCCAGGCTGGAATCCTTGAGTTTCAGATGAAGTCACACCTGCTGATCCCAGTGGGGCGACGGCCCAACACCGATGACCTGGGATGTGATCGGGCCGATGTGGAGAAAGCATCTCATCAGGTTTTCTCCGTATCCGGATCGACCTTTCCTTTGCCGGTTTTTGCCCGGACAAAATTGACGATTTTTTTCACCGCCAGCGGGAAAATGCCGAGGATCACAAAGGAGATGATCAGCGAGGGGGAAAGAATATCTCCCATTTTGCTGATCTGGCCCAACTGGTTGCCCGCATTGATGTAAACGGCCGTTCCGGCAAGCATGCCCAACTGGGAAATCCAGTAAAACGTCCACAGCCGCATTTCAGTTAAGGCCATGCCCAGGTTGATGGCAAAAAACGGAATTGCCGGGATCAGGCGCAGGGTAAACAGGTAAAACGCGCCCTCCCTTTTAATGCCCGCATTGATTTTGTCATACCATGCGCCCATCTTTTCTTTTGTCCAGTCCCGAAACAGGTATCTGGCCACTGCGCAGGCAAGGGTTGCGCCG
>CAZTHW010000303.1:0-1332 GCA_964613595.1 uncultured Desulfobacteraceae bacterium
GCGGGGTATCCCGCGTGGCAATCTCCAGGCAGAAATTCAGGCTGTCAACCACCACCGCAGAGAGTTTTCCGATTCTCAGATTGACCCTTTCCACCCGACAGCCCTGCATTCCCGGGGGGATGGCAGCAGTGGCAATATCAATGATCTGCAGTGCGATCCCCATTTCATGCATGATTCAATCAATCCCCCCCTGGATCGTCTGCTTCAATTTTCTCCGTATAAGCAATTCCCAGACGATCAAGTTCTGCAAGCACCATGTCAAGGACCGGGTCAATCTGCCGGCTCACCACGTCTGTCAGGTCCACGCTGAGCGTATCAATATCCATGGGTTGCACACCCAGTATCACGGTTTCCGGCACCTTTTCCATGGCCTGGCAGAGCGTGAGCGCCTCGAGAAAATCCACCTGGTGCAGGGAGTTTTTGGCCCGGATCCGTTCCGGCACGGCATCGCCGGTCAGCCGGAACAAATCGCCGGGCGCGCCCTGATTGCGAATGGCGTCAATAACGATCAGATGATCGGCCTCGGTCATCACGCCAAGCAGGTTCAGCCCGAGAACCCCGCCGTCGACCACGGATACGTTTTCCGGAAAATCAAACCGCCTGTCAAGCGCCTGAATCACGCGGACGCCGAAGCCCTCGTCTGTCATCAATATACTGCCCACACCCAGAATCGTAATCTGCGACTGTTCCATTCTAGGTGACCCGGACTTTGTAGACCTGGTTGGAATCCGGATCGATCACGTGCACCCCGCAGGCAATACAGGGATCGAAAGAATGCACGGTGCGCAGAATTTCCAGCGGACGCGAGGCATCCGCCACAGGCGTGCCGATCAGCGCCTCCTCGACCGGACCGAGCTTGCCCGCCTCATCGCGCGGGCCGAAATTCCACGTGGACGGCACAACGTACTGGTAGTTTTCAATCTTTTTATCCTTGATTTTGATCCAGTGTCCCAGGGCCCCGCGCGGCACATCGTTTAAGCCGTAGCCCGTCATCTCCTTGGTGGGCATTTTCCAGCTCTGATACACCTTGTTGTCGCCATTTTTCACATTGGCCACCAGCTCATTGACCCATCCCTCCACTTGCTCGCCGATCACAAGTGTTTCAATGGCCCGGGCAGCGGTGCGGCCCAGGGTGGAAAACAAGGCGCCGGCCGGTACATCAAGCGTCTTCAAAACATAATCCACATTCTTGGTGATTCCTTCATGTCCGTTGGCATAAGCCACCAGCACCCGGGACAGGGGACCGACCTCGCAGGACAGATCGTCGTAGCGCGGAGCCTTAAACCAGGTATACCTGCCGTCATCCGGCTCGTACTCGCCCGGTTCGGGCTT
>CAZTHW010000303.1:1342-3109 GCA_964613595.1 uncultured Desulfobacteraceae bacterium
GGTCACACCCTCAAAGGGATGGCGGGCACGGTCTTTTTCATACCAGCCGCGGGTAACGCATTCGGTAACCTTTTCCTGGTCGGCTTCCCGGAGATTCTTGATGTCGCGCTCCCGGACGAGCCCGCGCGGCATGAACAGGTCTTCATCCTTGCCGCTGCCCTGCGGGAAATCCCCCCAGCACAGGAAGTTGGTGGTGCCGCCGATGCCTCCCCAGTCCTTGTAGTACTTGGCCGCTGCCACCACATCCGGGATATAGACGTCCTTAATAAATTTCTGGGTTTCCTTCCAGATATACAGGAACTCGGCGATCCGTTCTGCCGACAGATCCTTGCTGGAAGTCACCCCGCCGACCACCAGGGACTGGGGATGGGGGTTTTTGCCGCCGAAAACCGCGTGCATGCGTGCGGCCATGGCCTGCAGGCGAAGGGCCTCGATGTAATGGGACGCGGCAATCAGGTTGGATTCGGGCGGCATCTTGTAAGCCGGATGCCCCCAGTAGGCGTTTTGAAAAATGCCGAGCTGCCCGCTGTCCACAAATGTCTGCAGCCGCTGCTGCACGCTCTTGTAATAAGGCGTGCCGCCCCACTGCGCATCGGTGAGCCCATCGGCAATCCTGGCGGTTTTCTGGGGATCGGCCTTGAGCGCGGACACGATATCCACCCAGTCCAGGGCGTGCAGGTGATAGAAATGCACGATATGATCATGCATGTACTGGGCACCGTGCAGCATGTTGCGGATCAGCCGCGCATTTTCCGGCACCTCGATGCCAACGGCGTCTTCTACTGCCCTCACCGAGGACAGTGCATGTGTATACGTTCAGACTCCGCAGGAGCGCTGAACAAAATGATGCGCATCCTCGGGATTGCGTCCCTGCAGAATCATTTCAATGCCGCGGAACAATTGGCCGGAGCTCCATGCGTTGGTCACCTTGCCGTCAGCAACCTCGACTTCGATGCGCAAGTGCCCCTCTAAACGGGTCATTGGATCAATGGTTATTCGCTGGCTCATATGATCTCCTCTTTTCTTTTTGGTTAAAGGGAATTTTCAAGTTATTTCACGGCCTACTTGGGCATATAAAACGGGGACATCGCGTCCCAGAACCCCGGCTCGCTGCATCCGATGCAGGGATGACCGGACTGCACCGGCCAGCTTGTGCCGTCATTGTATTTTGCGACCGGGCAGTTGTTATGGGTCATGGGGCCTTTGCATCCAAGGGCATACAGGCACCACCCGTTTTCGATCTCCTTGGTTCCAAACGCGGTTGCCATTTCACCCATTTCAAAATGGGCCCGCCGCGGGCACTGATCGTGAACGGTCTTGCCGTAGGCAAACAGCGGGCGGCCGGAATTATCCAGGGCCGGCATTTTGCCCAGCAGTAGATAGTTGATCACCGTTCCCACGAAATTGACCGAATTGGACGGACATCCCGGAATATTGAGGGTTTTGATGCCCAACGCCTCGCCCACTCCATTGAATCCGCCGGGATTGGGGGCAGCGGCCTGGACGCCGCCGAAACTGGCGCAATTTCCGATGGCAATCACGGCCGCGGCTTTCGAGGTCACCTCTTTTCCCACTTCCAGAAACGTCCTGCCGCCGATTTTTCCGTAAACGCCGTTGTCCTTGGTGCTGATGGCGCCTTCGCAAACGCAGATGAATTTTCCCTTGTACTTTTCCACGGCGTTTTTCAGGTTTTCCTCCGCCTGATGACCGGCTGCCGCCATGATGGTTTCATGGTACTCGATGCTGAGAATGTCGAGTACGAGTTCG
>CAZTHW010000304.1:0-3024 GCA_964613595.1 uncultured Desulfobacteraceae bacterium
TCTTGGAGCCGTGCTTGATAATGCCCAGGCGCTCGGGCTCGGTGCCCACGAGAAAGCCGGTGGTGTTGTGCAGAAAGATCAGCGGCGTTCCGGATTGCTCGCAAAGCTGCATAAACTGGGCGGCCTTGGCCGCGCCGTCCGAGGTGATGGGCGCATTGTTGCCAAGCACGCCGCAGGCATGGCCGTACAGCTCGATAAAGGCGCATACCGTGCCCTGGTCGTATTCCGGCTTGAAGTCCAGGATGTCCGACCCGTCGGCAATCCGGGCGATAATCTCACGGCAGTCATACGGGGTCTTGGGATCTGCCGGAACCAAGCCGATCAATTCCTCCGGGGAATAGAGCGGCGCCTGGAAATCGCCTGTCTCAATTTCGGGCATGTCCTTGTCCCAATGCAGCTTGGCCACGATTTCCCTGGCAATGCGGATGCCGTCGGCATCGTTTTCCGCCAGGTAGTCGGATACCCCGGAAACCTCGCAGTGCAGCTCGGCGCCGCCGATCTCCTCGTCGGTGGCGATCTCGCCGGTAGCGGCCTTGAGCAGCGGGGGGCCTGCAAGGTACACCGTGGATTGGCGGCGGATCATGACGATGTAATCGGACAAGCCCGGCTGATAGGCCCCGCCCGCGGTGGCGCTGCCGTGAACCACGGTGATCTGGGGGATTCCCGCAGCCGAAAGCCTTGCCTGGTTGGCAAAAAACGCCCCGGAGTAGCCGAACATGTCCCCGGCCTCGCGCAGGTCGCCGCCTGCGCTCTGGGCCAGCACGATCAGCGGCATTTTTTTGTTCAGCGCGATCTGCTGCATGTTCATCCGCTTTTCCGCGCCAAACCGCGAAATGCTGCCGCCCTTGGTCAGAAAATCGTCCACGTAAACCGCGCACCGAGTGCCCTGGACATATCCGATTCCGGCGATACAGGTGCCGCCGGCAGCAGAGCCGTCCGTGTCGTTTCCCTGCATGTAGCCGGCAAGCGAATAGAGCTCCAGAAACGGCGCGCCCGGGTCGAGCAGCAGGTTCAGCCGCTCGCGCGGGCTGATGTAGCCCCTTTTCCGGTAGCGCGGGATCTTGGCTTCCGCCGTGTCCAGGACGCGCTGCTCGATGTCGCGGACCTCCTGAACGCCTGCCTCCATGTGTTCCCGGTTGGCCCGGAATTCCTCTGACTGCGGATTGATTCGGGACTGGAAAACTGGCATAAGTGCTTTCCTTTTACAATGGTTTACAAAATGTGCTTGGAAATGATTTCGTTCATGATTTCATGCGTGCCGCCGCCGATGGAATAGATCCGGTTGTCGCGGTACAGGCGCTCGACCAGGTGGCCGCGGATAAACCCGTATCCGCCGAAAATCTGGGTGGCGTCAAATGTCAGCTTGTTGGCGACCTGGCAGGCGAAGTTCTTGGCCATGGAAACTTCGGCAACCTTGTATTGCCCGGCGTTGATCATGGCGGCCACGCGATAGGTGAACTCCCGGCTGGCTTCGACCATGGTGGCCATTTCCGCCAGTTTGTGGCGGGTGACCTGGAATCCGGAAAGGGTCTTGCCAAAGGCTTCTCGCTCCTTGGCGTACTTGAGTGCTTCTTCCAGGCACATCTGCGAGATCATGTTGGACTGGACCGCCATGGCAATGCGCTCGAACTGGAAATTTTCCATCTGGTAGTAAAAGCCATGGTTTTCCTCGCCGATCCGGTTTTCCGCCGGCACGCGGCAGTCGTCAAAAAAGATCTCCCCGGTATCCGAGGCCCACCAACCCATTTTGTCGAGCTTGTTTGAAACCGAATACCCCGGAGTGTCGGCCTCGATGACAAGCAGGCTGATACCGCGGGCCCCCGCTTCGCCGGTGCGCACCGCGCAGGTGATCTGATCTGCGTTGATGGCAGACGTGATAAACGTTTTGCTGCCGTTTACGATATATTCGTCCCCATCTCGTACGGCCGTGGTCTGCAGGCTTGCAACGTCTGATCCGCCGCCGGGCTCTGTTACGGCCAGGGCGGCCACCCGGTCTCCGGCCACCACCGGCTTGACGAATTTTTCCTTCTGCTGCTGCGTGCCGTACTTGATCAGCGGGGGCAGGGCAATGCCGTGGGAAAACAGGCTGGCCACAAGGCCCGGCGATCCGCCGCGCATCAGTTCCTCGTTGACAACGATCTCCTCGAACAAATCGCCCCCGGCCCCGCCGACTTCCTCGGGATAGGCCACGCTGCTGTAGCCCAGGTCGCCGATCTTTTTAAACAGTTCCCTGGGAAAGCCGCCGGCCTCCTCCCACTGATCCACATAGGGCGCGATTTCCTTTCTGACAAACTCCCGAACTGATTTGCGCAGCAGTTCATGCTGTTTTGTAAAATACTGCTGATAAAAACGGTCATCTGCCGGATTACTCATTTGATTCTCCTTTCTCCCGGGCATCCGTGGCAGAGGGGTCTTCAAACAGGTTGTTTACCCCGCCCACGATAAAAGCCACAGCATCCCGGCCGATGTCTTTTAAGTCCTCGGTCTTGTTCTGCCAGAGCAGGTACTGGTAGGCCACCCGCTCGTAGATGCCCATGATGCTCACGGCAATAACTTCCGCGGAAAAGCGGCCCTTGAATGTCACCCCCTGGTTTTCGCAGACCGTGTTGAGCGCGTTTAAAACGTCATTGGTGCACTTGTCGAAAAGCGCCTTGCGATGTTGCTCCACCTCGGTGCTTTTGCCCACGGATTCCCTGAATATAATCGCGGCGCGCTCCGGGTGATTGACGCAGAAATCTTCAAAGAACGCGTATCCGGCGCGCCGGAATCCCTCCATGGTTGCCCCGTGGGACTTGAATTCCCGACCGAGGATGGCGCGCATGAGATATCCGATCTCTTCCATCATCCGGATCAGCAGATCCTCTTTGTTCTTGAAGTAAAAGTAAACCGCGCCCACGGATACTTCCGCTGCATCCGCGATCTGTTCCATGCTCGCCTTTTGATACCCCTCGGCGGCAAAGAGCCGTTCTGCTGCCGCCAGTATGGTCTGGTAGCGCTGCTCGCGTTCCCGCTGCCTGCGCCGGG
>CAZTHW010000305.1:0-3019 GCA_964613595.1 uncultured Desulfobacteraceae bacterium
GCATCTTGGCTGATCGGCGGTGCGAAAAAGGAGTTTCCTCGCTCCAGGAGCCTCCCGGAGCCTCAATTTACGCTCGGAAACCCGCTTTTCCGCACCGCCGTCAGGGCAACGAAGAACACTTTCGCAAGAGCGTAAAAAAGGACTTCCTCAGAAGTACCCCATTTCGCCGGGGGGCGAAACCCGAATTTACAAGCAACTAAAATTATAAGATAAAAATTTAAGTTACTTAAAAGTCTTTTTTTTACAGGCATTGTGAAGCATCACTTAACACGGCGCAGCGCGTCCGTAAACTTTTCAGGCCCGACCATTCCGGCGATCCGTTTGACTACCGTTCCCTGCGAACTGATCAAGATGACCGTGGGCACGCCCTGTACGCCGAATTCTTCACGCGCTTGCCGGGCCTGCGGGTCAGCGGCGTGTGTCATATCCACCTGAAACACCTTGAACGAATCAAGGGCCTCCAACACCCGGGGGTGGGAAAGCGTCCGGGCTTTGAGCTCCCTGCATGGTATACACCAGTCCGCATAAAAGACAATAATCATCTTCCGGTCGTTTTCCAGGGATTGGCTGTAGCCGGATTGCGTAAATTTCTGCCAGTCCGGCAGAGCCGTCTGAGCCGTTGAAATCAGAATAAATGCCGAAACCCCCAGCAGCAGCAGACTGAAAGCGGTTTTAAAAATTTTAAAGCCGAATATATTATTTGCAGTACGGTCAAGTAAAAGCAGGTAGAGGGCCGCAATCACCCCGAAGCCCGGCAGCGCGTACCCGCTGAAATTTTCCGGCAGCAGGGGTGCGGCAAAATAGACCGCCATGCCCAGCAGCACGAGGCCGAAAATGTGGCGAACACCTGCCATCCACTGTCCGGAACTCGGCAGAAGTTTGATTTTGCCGGAAAACAGGGCCAAAAAGAGATACGGCAGGCCGAGTCCAAGGGACAGGAAGAAAAACAGGAGAAATCCGTAAACCGGCTCCCCCCGGGCCGCCACGTAAGCCACCAGGCCCAGGACAAAGGGACCGATGCAGGGCGCGGCAATTACGCCCATGGTTAATCCCATGAAAAGCGCGCCCAGAAAACCCGCCCGGGAACCGCCGAGACGGCTCACCCATGCATCCGGCAGCTTAAACTCGTATGCGCCGAACATCCCAAGGGAAAGAAGCACAAAAATTGCGACAATTCCGAGAATCACCGGGGTTTGCTGAAGAAGCCCGCCGAAAACCGCACCGGTAAGTGCGGTAACCACGCCGATGGCCGAGTAGGTCACCGCCATGCCGCCGACATACAGCAGACCGAGTAAAAACAGCCGCCGGGTCCGGCCTTCGCTCTGCGCACCGAAGTAACTGATTGTCACAGGGATAATCGGGTAGACACACGGAGTCAGGTTCAGGGCCAGGCCGCCGAAAAAAACCAGCACCAGGCTCAACAGCAGCCCGGCGGAATCTATCCGTCCGAAAAAGGTGGGTTGATCCCCGGTCGGGGTGCCGGAAGCGCCGGGTTGTGATCCAGCGGATGCCACTGCAGGGGCATTATTTCCAGCATTCCCGGTCTTTTCTACTTTAAGGGAAATTTCCTGCCGGAAGGTCTCGGGCGCCAGGCAGGCGTCATCGCTGCAGGGCTGATAAGTAAACTCGAGTGCAGGCTCATGGATCCCGGGGCTTGCGTCCTTGCTGGCACGGATGCGCCCGGAAATCGTAAAGGTGCCTTCAAAAACGCTCACGGGTTCGTCTGAAAAAGCGAAATCGCGTTCACGGGGCCGGGGAAACCGAAGTTCCGCGATGGTAAATGCGCTGTCCGGCGGCAGCTTGAGCTGTGAAGGAACCAGGTATTCCTTTTTGGGCTGGTGGGAGTTGATGTGCCAGCCTTCATGCAAATCCACCCGGAGCTGGAAGTTCGTGTGCCCCTCGGGAGAAACCACGTACACTTCGGAATCAGGAGTGATTGTCAGCACATCCCGGTTCTGGTCGGTCTGGCAAAGCGCGGCAGCCTGCAGCAGCAAGAGCATTACCGCGATCAGTCCGGCTTTCCGGAATCGGGTGGGAATTTTCCGGAAAAGCGGAAAAACCGTATGCAGCAGGGGATTACTCATCATCCGAAGGTTTGCTGAGCTGGCGGGCGCGCTGCGCAGCGGCGGCAATCGCATCCACAAAAGCGCCTTTGACGTCTTTTTCCTCCAACACGCGGGTCGCCGCCTCGGTGGTGCCGCCCGGGGAAGTCACCCTGGCGCGCAGGGTCTCCGGGGTCTCCTTCTGGTGATCGACTAAGGCCAGCGCCCCGGACAGCGCGGTCTGCGCAAGCACGGATGCCTCGGAGCGGTCCAGCCCGAGGTTCCGGCCGGCCTCGATTATGGCCTCAAGCACATAAAACCCATAAGCCGGCCCTGACCCGGAAACCGCGGTGACTGCATCCATTTTTTCCTCCTCAAAAACGATCACCCGGCCCATGGCGGAAAGAAGGTTTTTCGCGGTTTCGATGTCAGAAGGCTCGGCAAAGGCGTTTGCGCACATACCGGACATGCCGGCCCCTATCAGCGCAGGTGTATTGGGCATTACCCGGACAATCGGCATGCGTTTTTTCTCCTCATCCCGGCGCCCGGGGTAAATAAACCCTTCGATCCCGGAAATGGGGATACCCGCGGCAACGGAAATAAAAAGCCGCCTGCCGGAAAGGGATTCAAAAGCCCCGGCATTGTCCAGGTCGCCGAGCATTTCATTCATTACCTGCGGCTTTACAGCCAGAACCACAATGTCGCAGTCGGCGACAATCCGGGTGTTATCCCCGGCCGGGGTCACCCCGTATGTTTCGGCCAGCGCAGAGACGCGCTGGCTGGTGATATCACTGATATAAATATCCCGGGCCGCAGCCTGCCCGGTGTTTATCAGGGCGCCGATCATGGCTTCTGCCATGTTGCCCGCACCGATAAAGCCGATTTTCCTGTCCTGTGCGTTCATTTTTTCACCAACCAAGTCTTGATCAGCCTGTAAAAAGTCTTTTTTACAGGCAGTGTTAAGTTTTAAGTGATTA
>CAZTHW010000306.1:0-2996 GCA_964613595.1 uncultured Desulfobacteraceae bacterium
TCATGGAATAGCCGTAGGGCTCAAAGACAAAACCGTCGGTTTCCATGCCGGTGTATAACCGATCGATTCCGGTGCGAGCCTCGATATCGGCAGCACTTTCCCCGGACTGCGGAATAAAGGCTTTTAGCGCAGAATTATCAAGGTCGTGCATGAGAAGTTCCAGGGTTTCGTCTTCTTCGTCTTCGGCAATGTTTGCTCCGGGCGCGTATGCATAGAAAATATGGACGTGATCGTGGTTTGCCGGGCCCAGGCGGTAGCTTTTACCCCTGAAATGATGGGCAAGGCTTGCAACGTCAGCTTCAAAGTCCGAGGTCTGGGCCTGCGGATACATCAGGTTTTTGCGTTCGTAGAAGAAAAAGGCCACCCGCTCGCAGTCTATGACCCGGATGAGTTCGGGTACGGCTTTTACCAGCGTGGTTTTACCGCAGGTGATCATTAAAACACGATCTTCCCACACAAACAGGCTGGATTCGGACAACAGGTATGCATCCATCTCGGGATTTGAAATGCGGCTTACGATTTCCGCGCCGCTTGCGTGCACGACCGCATCCCACTTTCCGTCCGCATTGTCGCGCAGATTCGGATCCGGTTGTGACAGAATGATTTCAAGTTTTTTCTCAGGGCCTTCGAATTCCATGACAATGTCCCCGCCGAGCAAATATTTGAAAATATATTTAAATATTAACCAACTATTATACCTATCATTTTTGCGCGCAAGGGTAAATCCGAATCCCGTTCATTCAGGGTCTTCATTGTCAAAAAAACATTTGACTTCAGCCCCGAAGAATTTGTTTGAAACCATAAAGCACACGCAGTACATGATGGCTTTGTAAAACCTGAATTGAGCAATTTACACCGCCGGTGCGGTATTTTTGCAACAAAGGAAATCCGTAAGCATCTTGGCTGATCGGCGGTGCGAAAAAGGAGTTTCCTCGCTCCAGGAGCCTCTGCGAGCCTCAATTTCCGCTCGGAAACCCGCTTTTCCGCACCGCCGTCAGGTCAACGAAGTGCAATTTCGCAAGAGCGCAAAAAAGTGTTTCCTTGAAAGGAGAAGGTATGCAGATTCGATTCTACGGTGCGGTACGGGAAGTCACTGGTTCTATGCACATGCTTGAAACTGAAAAGGACCGGATCCTGCTTGACTGCGGCATGTTTCAGGGCAGGCGCAGGGAGGCGGACCGGAAAAACAGGGTTATGCCTTTTGACCCTTCAATTATTACCAACATGGTGCTTTCTCATGCCCATATCGATCATTCGGGCCGGATCCCGCTCCTGACAAGCAGGGGATTTACCGGCCAGGTAATCTGTACCCGGGCCACTGCCGATGCCTGCGAATACCTTCTGCAGGACAGTGCCCATATACAGGAATCCGATGCTGACTATCTCAATTACAAGCGGGTACGCGAATCAGTGGCGGATCTGACCGGCAAAAGCAGGGAGGAGATTAAAAGAAAGCTCAAGAAAAACGAGCGCACCGATCCCGAAGCTGTCGAAAAGTACATTAACCGCTACGGGCTGGAAAAGATCGAGCCCCTGTATACCTCCGAAGATGCTGAACAGGCGATTTCCCATTTTTCAGGCCAGCCCTATAAAACCCCGGTGACAGTCGGCAGGGATATGGAGTGCGTGTTCTATGAGGCCGGCCATATCCTGGGATCTGCAGTAACCATTATCCGTGCAAAAGACCAGGAGCACAGCTTAAATATTTGTTATACCGGCGATTTAGGCCGGTTTGACAAGCCCATAATACGCAATCCGGAGCTGCAGTTTGCAGAAGAACACCGGGATATCGACCTGATGCTTATGGAAAGCACTTACGGCAACCGGATTCACGAACCCGTGGCAGACATGGCGCCCCATCTAAAAAGGGTCATCACCGAAACCGTGGAGCGCGGGGGAACGGTGCTCATCCCTTCCTTTGCCTTCGGCCGCACCCAGGAACTGCTCTATACCATACATGAGCTATACAACAAGGGCGAGGTGCCGAAAGTGCCCATTTACGTGGACAGCCCGCTTGCCACCCGCATTACAAAGGTCTACGGGGAGCACCCGGAGGTATACGACAAGCAAACCCACAGGGATTTTCTCAGAGAAGGGGCAAACCCCTTTATGTTTGATCATCTGCACTTCACCGAATCGGTTGAGGAATCCATGGCCCTGATGCGGGAGCAAAAACCGCACATTGTGCTTTCGGCCTCGGGTATGTGCGAAGGCGGACGGATCCTGCACCACCTGCGATACAAGATCCACAGCGAAAAAAACACCATCCTGATCGTGGGCTACATGGCCGCCCATACCCTGGGACGCCGGCTCCTGGACAAGGGGCGGCAATACGCGGAAAACGGTCGGCAGGGCGAGCCGCCAATGATGCGGTTTATGAACAAGGAATATCCCCTGAAAGCCCGGGTGGAAAGCCTGGAAGGTTTTTCCGCCCATGCAGACAAAAATGAAATGTTGCGCTTTTTAAAAGAATCCAATCTCCGGGTCAGGCACATTGCCCTGGTCCACGGCGAAGAAGAACAGATGCGCGCCTTTGGCAAAACCCTGGAAAACGCGGGCTACAAGGTGTTTGTGCCCCGGGCGGGCGAAGGGCTGAGAGTACGCAAGTAGGGGGGGTCAGGCCTGCTGCTGTTTGCGCCGGATGATTTCCTTGGCCGGAATCATCCCGGTGGCTGCCGCGGATACGATGTTGCCGGCCACGCCCGGACCGTCGCCGGCCACGAAAAGGCCCGGGATTTCGGTTTCCAGGGTCTTGCCGGTCTGGACCTGGGTGGCGAAAAACTTGATTTCCGGGGCATAGAGCAGGGTTTCATCGTTTGACACGCCGGGCACCACTTGATTGAGCTTTTCCAGGCCTTCCATGATGTTGGTGAGAATTCGTTCCGGCAGCGCCATGGCGATATCGCCGCAGACCACGTTTTTCAGGGTCGGGCGAATGGAGCTTTTTTCAATGCGCGACCAGGTGCTGCGCCTGCCCCGCTTTAAATCCCCCATCC
>CAZTHW010000307.1:0-2986 GCA_964613595.1 uncultured Desulfobacteraceae bacterium
ACAGGCAGTGTTAAGTTTTAAGTGATTAAGTGTTTAAGTAAAATCAGAAGGTTATCATTTTATTGCCTGGCGGTTATAACGGTTTCAGGACTTTTGACGAATTCATCATTTTTTAAGTTTTTAAGAAAGGCCGTATTTGTCCCGGAGGGTTTCGGACAGGCGCTTGACCGTGGCAAAGCCCTTTTCCACGGTCTTTTCGATATCCGGGTTGATCAGGCAGCAGGTGGCAGGCGACAGCAGGCTCTGGGCCAGAAGCTGCTCCCGGTCCACGCCCCTGGCATACAGCCCGGACCAGACGCTTTCCAGCAGGTTCTCCAGGGAGTCTGTGGATTCTTTTTCAAACGGTTCGACGTTTGTCGGGACCAGGCCCCAGGCAAGCACGCCGCCTCTTTCCAGAAAACGCTTGATTGCAGGGGCATAGGAACCAAATACCTCTGCGTTGGTGTAGACGTCCAGCGACAGAATATCGATGTCCAGGTTCAGCAGGAAATCCCAGTCCGGGTTGCCGCACAGATGAACCCCCCGGGGCCGGTCGATGAGCGAGAAAAACATTTCCATGTCCGCCTTTGCCTGCACGTCCCCGTAGCCGGACATGGCTGAAAACAGAAACTGCAGGCCCGGCTCGTCGACGAACATGAAAGCGTTTTTATTTTTTTCCTTCAACCGCTCAAGCTGCACATTGACCCGCCGGGCCATGAACTCGAACATAAACGGGCGCACCGAATCATCAAACAAAATGGACCGGTCGTTTTCATCCGCCACGTTGAACCCGAAACTCACCGGCCCTTCCAGCTGCCCGCGAATGGCCGGGCGGTCGGCCATGTCCATTTCCAGAAACCGGTGATACACCGCGGAATAATCCGCGCTCACGTCAAACACCGAAGGATCATCGAACCGGGCCATCACGTCCCCGGCCTCCTCCATGAACCGGTCCATGGAAAAAGACAGCTTCCGGTTTTCCACGTCCAGGACAATGCCGGGGAAGTGTTCGGCCGCCTGCACGTACATGTCCTCGTAGTAATTGAGCCGCGGAAGCTGGGGCCAGAAAGGAATATCCAGTGACATGGCCGCATCAAGCGCCCGGTCCACATCGGTGTGGGGCATCACGGCCATGGCCGTGGTCAGCAGGTTTCCGGGAATCGGCATTTTCAGCATCCTTTCTCGTTTTGACGGATCAGATCAGCCAGGGCCGCCTTAAGCGCATCTCCGGATTCGGCACACAATTGTGCAAACCGTTTTCCGCCCGTGCTGTATTGTTTATAAAAGTCAACACATCTGTCTACGATGTCAAGGACTGCATCCGCATCATAGCAGCCCGGAAGCGGTTCTGCCAGCCTGGGGTGACGGCCCAGCTTTCCGCCGAGCAGCACTTTGCAGGCCCGCCTAGCGATCCGGATGGTTCCCGTGGGGCACACGTCTGCGCACTGGCCGCAGTCCAGGCATTTTGACCGGTCGATTTCCGGCATCTGCCTGCTTTCATTGAGCCGTACCGCCCCTTCCCGGCATGCATCCACACATGCACCGCACATGGAACACGCCGCATCAGTAATCTCCGGTACAGCCGCCCCGACAATGCCGATATCCCGGATCTGGGGCCGGGAACAGGCGTTGGGGCAGTCCGCCAGGGTTCCGGAAAACTCGTGATGGAGTTTCAGCGGCCCGTCCACGCTCTGCTTTAAAAACCGGAACAAGTCCTTTTTTCCCATGAGCGCCTCGATCCGGGATGCCAGGTCAGTATCCGGCCCCGCGCGGTTCGGGCATCCCTGGGGCCCGAAACAGGTTTCCACCCGGTAGCCCTTGACCTCCTGTTCCATGTTTTCCAGATACCCCTGTTTCACCTCGTGCACGTCATCTATCGTCACGGTATCGTGCCCTTTTTGCCCGGCATGCGCCTCCACCCTCGCCCGGACCCGCTTTCTCACAAAAAACGGCACCTTGCCAATGGCCGCGGCCGCATCATCGGTCCATTCCATCTCCTATTTCCTTTTTTTGTTCATCGTTTTTCCCTCTTTTCTTCCAGCTTGTAACTTGAAGCCTGCAGCTTTCCACTTATTGATGCCTTGATTTATGTCAAAATTCATTATATTTCCAGGAAAAACCCCTTTCAGGAGCCGCAGATGAACACCGCCAAACAGATCCTGTCCCAATCCATTCTTTTTGCCGGTCTTCCGGAAGCAGACATCGAGGCACTGCTTGCCATTGCCGTGGAAAAACCCGTAACCGCAGGCGAACTCATATTTTCCGAAGGCGATCCGGGAGACGGATTCTACGTGACCATCGAAGGCCTGATCAAGATCTACAAGCTTTCCACGGAAGGAAAAGAGCAGATCCTGCACATGTTCGGCCCGGGCGAACCCTTCGGGGAGGTACCGGTATTTTCCGGGCAGGCCTTTCCCGCCACCGCCGAAGGGGTGAAAAAAGGGCGCGTCCTGTTTTTTCCGCGCCGGGCCTTCCGGGACCTGATCGCCCAAAAGCCCTCTGTGGCCATGAATATGCTGGGCGTGCTTTCCCAGCGGCTGCGGCATTTCACGGTCCAGGTGGAAAACCTGTCTTTAAAAGAGGTCCCGGCAAGGCTGGCCGGATATTTTCTGCTCCAGGCAGAAGCGCAGAACAACCCGGAACGCATCACGCTCAACATATCCAAGGGGAACCTGGCCAGTTTTCTGGGCACGATCCCGGAAACCCTTTCCCGGATGCTGCGCAAGATGAGCGAGCAGGAACTGATTTCCGTGGAAGGCCGGGAAATACGCCTTCTGGATCGCCAGGGACTGGAAGATCTTGCCGAATTCGGAAAAATGGAAAACGAATAAGGAAATACGAAAATGACAGAAGCCACGCTGCAAGCACTCGAGGGACTCCGGGATCTTTCCGCGATCAAGTGGTACGCCGTGACATTGCTGCCTAAATTGAGCGTTTCAAATTTTTACACGGATCAATCTTTTGTATTTTTTTAAGGAATTAAGTCATTTTCAGGTGTTAAAATTTG
>CAZTHW010000308.1:0-2959 GCA_964613595.1 uncultured Desulfobacteraceae bacterium
GCATGGCGGTTTTGGAGTCCTTGGCCGGGGTCACATGATCAATGACCGCCATGATTTTTGAGGGGTCAAAAACCCGGTCTTTGTCCCGACTCACCAGATCATTGATGGCAACCGGCGTGGTGATTTCGTGGCAGAATACTGCATCCAGGGAAAGCACATACATGTCTCCGGCCGGATTGTCGACCCGGTGGGCGTCAAATATCTTTTCAGCAACGGTTTTTCCCATTCAGGACTCCCATCCGCCGATCATGTGCATGTGCAGGTGAAAAATCTCCTGACCGCCGCCTTTTTCCACGTTGAAAAAAAGCCGGTATCCGGTGGAATCAACGCCCATTTTCGGGGCCATGTCCCGGGCGGCAAAAATCAGGTCTGCAAGGATCTCTCTGTCCTGCTCGCTCAGGTCATTGACGCTGCGGATATGCTGCTTGGGCACAAGCAGCAGGTGCACGGGCGCCAATGGATTGATATCCTCGAAAACTACCAGTTTATCGGTTTCCATGAGAAATTCCGTGTTCGTCTCGCCTCCTGCGATTTTGCAAAAAAGGCAATCCTCTCCCATATTCGCCTCCATGTAAACAAGGCTTGTCCGTAAAGACTTACCTAAATTGAGGTTAGTTGCGCCGATTGGTTCTCAGGGATTTGAGATCGACGTTCCATTTCTGCTTTTGCGTCGGGCGCTCGACCGATGCAGCCAGCTGGCGCAGAAAAAGTTTCCGCGGCACCTCCCTGGCGCCCATCCATACCAGATGGCTTGTGGCGACCTGGCAATCGATCAGATCAAATCCGTTTTCCAGCATGTAATTGCACAAGGCCACCAGTGCAACCTTGGATGCATCCGTGACCCGGGTGAACATGGACTCCCCGAAAAAGCTGCCGCCCATGCATACCCCGTAAAGACCGCCTGCCAGCTCCCCGTCACACCAAGTCTCCACGCAATGGGCATACCCGTGCTCATGAAGCCGGCAATAGGCCGCAATCATCTCGTCGACCAGCCAGGTTTCCTCGTTGTTTTCCTTTCTTACCTGTGCACATTCGGAAATGACCCGCTCGAAAACCGTATCACTGGTGACCTCGAAAATGCCGCTATTGATTTTTCGCCTCAGCCGACCCGGAATGTGCACCTGTTGGGGATAGAGCACCAGGCGGGGATCCGGGCACCACCACAATATGGGGTCATACGGGGAAAACCACGGAAAGATCCCCTTCCGGTAGGCCAAAAGCAGCCGTTGCTCGCTTAGATCCCCGCCAATGGCAAGCAGCCCGTTTCTTGCGGCATAATGGGGCGGCGGAAACGAAAGCTTGTCAGATAGTCGGAATATCGGCATGATTCTCAGCTGAAATTAAACATCAGCCGGTCATCCTTCACCTTGACAAACACCTCGCCGCCCTTGGTCAGCCTGCCGAACAGGATCTCGTCAGTGAGCACGTCCTTGATTTCCTTCTGAACCAGCCGGTCCAGCGGCCTTGCGCCGAAATGCGGATCATGGCCCTTTTTCGCCAGCCAGCGCCTGGCATTGGCAGACAGGGTCACCGATACCTTCTTGGCTGCCAGTTGCGGTCCCAGTTCATCCATGAACTTGTCCACCACCATCTCCATGATTTCCATGTTCAGGGATCGGAAATTGATAATATCATCCAGCCGGTTGCGGAATTCCGGGCTGAAAAAGCTTTCCACAGCCTTTTTCCCCTTGCCTCCCGGGTCTTCACCATGGCCGCCGGCAAAACCGATGGTGTTGGCCGCCATTTCCCGGGCTCCGGCATTGGAGGTCATGATCAGGATCACGTTTCGAAAATCCGCAATCTTGCCGTTGTTGTCGGTCAGGGCGGCATGGTCCATAACCTGCAGCAGGATGTTGTACATGTCGATGTGGGCCTTTTCGATTTCATCGAGCAGCAGTACGGCATACGGATTTTTCCGGATCTGGTCGGTGAGCAGGCCGCCCTGGTCAAAACCGATATAACCCGGAGGTGCGCCGATCAAGCGCGCCACGGCATGTTTTTCCATGTACTCGCTCATGTCAAAGCGCAAAAACTTCACGCCCATGTTCGCCGCCACCTGCCGGGCCACCTCGGTCTTGCCCACGCCGGTGGGACCGGTAAACAGAAACGAGCCGATGGGCCGCTCCGGGGCGCCCAGGCCGGCGCGGGCACGTTTGACCGCAGTCACCATCGAGTGGATGGCATCGTCCTGGCCGAATATTTTCTGTTTAAGCCGGTCTTCCAGGCTGGCCAGGTTGGACTTGTCCGAGGAGGAAACCCGGTGGGCCGGCACCCGGGATATCTTGGAAACCACCTTTTCAATGTCATTGGGCTGTACCCGCTTCCTGCGGCTCGACCCGGCCAGGCGAAGCATGACCCCGGCCTCGTCAATCACGTCAATGGCCTTGTCCGGCAGATACCGCTCGGTCAGGTATTTGTCCGAAAGCTCGGCCGCGGCTTTCAATGCCGGTTCCGTGTAATCAATGCGATGATGCTCCTCGTAATAGGATTTCAGTCCCTTGAGGATCCTGACCGTATCGTCTAAGGACGGCTCCGCGATCTCAATTTTTTCAAACCGGCGCGAAAAGGCCCGGTCCTTTTCAAAGTAATTCTTGAACTCCTCGTAGGTGGTCGACCCGATGCACCGCAGTTCGCCTGTGACCAGCGCGGGTTTCAGGATGTTTGAGGCATCCATCGAGCCGCTGCTCGTTGCCCCTGCCCCGACAATGGTATGGATTTCGTCAATGAACAGGATCGCGTTTTCCCGTTTCTGCAGCTCGGAAATCACGGATTTCAGGCGCTGCTCAAAATCGCCCCGGTACTTGGTACCCGCCAGCAGGGCACCGAGATCCAGGGAATAAATCCGGGCGCCTTCCAGCAAATCTGGTATCCGGCCATCTGCAATCCGCTGGGCCAGTCCTTCGGCCATGGCGGTCTTGCCCACGCCGGGGTCCCCCACAAACACGGGATTGTTTTTCCT
>CAZTHW010000309.1:0-2897 GCA_964613595.1 uncultured Desulfobacteraceae bacterium
TTAAAAACAGGATTTTGTAAAGGATTATACCAATTTATTTTTTAAAATCTGAAACGCTCAATTTAGGTCACAAAAACAATTTGGAGTATTTGCATGAAGCGGTGGCGGAACATCAGTCTTACCAAGCGCATTATCGGCCATGTCGCGCTGCTGGAGATCGTTACCCTGATCATCGGGATCATGGCGATCTGGTATGCCGTAGGATTCCAGAAAACCATCAACGATCTGGTGGGAAAGAATATCAAAACCCTGCAGGCCGCGCGCGAGATGGAAAACGCCCTGGCCAATCAGAAGGGATTTGTGACCTATTATTTTCTGGACGGCGATTCCAAGTGGCTCCAGGAACTGTCCCATTACCGGGAGGTTTTTCGAAACTGGCTGGAAACCGCCAAGCAGGCGGACCATGACCCGGCCCATGCGGCCATGCTCGCCAAAATCACCCGCCAGTATCAGACTTACATCCAGAACAAGGACCGGGTGATCGAGATGTATCAAAGCGGTGAGCGCAAGAAAGGAGAAAAGCTTCACTGGCAGGTCCGGAGCCAGTTCTTCGATCTCAACAAGACCTGCCAGGCCTATGAGCACGTCAACGAGGAGGAGATCCAGCGTCTCAGGGAAACGGCCCGGAGTCAGGCAGCGGAAATGGGCTCCTTCGTGGTGATCGCCCTGATCGTGTCCGTGGTGCTCGGCGTGTTTCTGGCCTTTCTGCTTGTCGTGCAGGTGATCGGGCCCATTCGTCGGATGGCGGAGATGGCACCGCAGCCAGAAGACACTGAGCGGTGCAAACCAGATGAGTCCGTCAATGAGGTTGCAAAGCTGGGCGGCCGGGTCCGCAGTATGATTGCCGATATTGACCAGGCCCGCAATGAGCTGGAGCAGAGCCAGCAAATGCTGATGCATTCGGAAAAAATGGCCCTGGTGGGAAAGCTGGCCACCGAAGTGTCCCACACCATCCGAAGCCCCATGACCTCCATTAACATGCGCCTTTTTTCCCTGCAGCGGAACCTGGATTTGACGGAAAACCAGGAAGAGGACTTTGCCGTGGTCTCCGAGGAGATGCGGCGTCTGGACAACATTGTCCGCAATTTCCTGGAGTTTTCGCGGCCGCCCAAGCTGCACAAGCAGCTGGTCAATGTATCCCGGGTCATTGATCTGACCGTGGAACTGCTCGAGTACCGCCTGAAACGCCATGACGTGGAACTGATTCGCGACCGCCCGGATGCGCTGCCGCTGGTGGAAGCCGACCCTGAACTCATGAAAGAGGTGTTTGTCAATCTCATTGTCAATGCCTGCGAAGCCATGGGCGAAGGGGGGCGGATTTTCATCGAGGAAACCGAATCCGTGGCTGACTGGGGCGCTCCGGCGGTACGGGTGGAGCTGCGGGATACAGGGCCCGGTATTCCGGAAGAAGCCCAGCAGGAGATTCTGGAGCCCTTTCACACCACCAAGACCCATGGAACCGGTCTCGGGTTGTTTATTTCCGCCCGGATCATCCGGGAACACGGCGGTCAGCTGGACCTGCATTCTGCAGAAGACCGGGGGGCGACCTTTATTATTGTTCTGCCGGTAGCGGAGAATCAAAATGAGTGAAATTCTGGTTGTGGATGATGATGCCCAGCTTCGGCAGAGTTTTGCCAAGCTTCTGGGCGAGGAAGGATACACGGTGCGGATGGCCTTATCCGGAGAGGCCGGAATTGCCGCCGTTGAAGAGAAATTGCCGGATCTGGTGGTGCTGGATGTCAGATTGCCGGGAGTTGACGGTCTCGAGGCCCTGGAAAGGATTCAAAAGATCGATGCCAAACTTCCAGTGGTCATCATGACCGCCTTCGGCACCACCGAGACCGCCATTGAAGCCACCAAGCAAGGGGCGTTTGATTATGTCCTAAAGCCATTCGACATTCCGGAGATGCTCAAGGTCATCGGCCAGGCGGTCGCAGCGGGCTGAATGATGCGCCAGCGCGTGGAGATGGACGCCGGGCCGGAAAGCGCCAGGGAAGATGCCATTATCGGCAGAAGCAGTGCCATGCAGACGGTATACAAGGCCATTGGCCGTGTGGCGGGCACGGATGCCACCGTGCTGATCCGGGGGGAGTCGGGCACCGGAAAGGAACTGGTTGCCCGGGCGATCTACCAGCACAGCAATCGTGCGGACAAACCCTTCCTGGTGATCAACTGCGTGGCCATTCCCGAAACCCTGTTGGAAAGCGAATTGTTCGGGTATGAAAAAGGGGCCTTTACCGGGGCCGCCAACCGCCGGCTGGGAAAATTCGAGCAGGCAGACGGCGGCACGGTTTTTCTCGATGAAATCGGGGATATGCCCACCTCGATTCAGGCCAAGATCCTGCGGCTGCTCCAGGAGCAAAGCATTGAGCGGCTGGGCGGGCATCAGCCCATTGACGTGGACGTGCGGATCATTGCCGCCACCAACCGAAACCTGGAGCACTTCCTGGAAGAAGAGCGGTTCCGGGAGGATCTGTATTACCGGCTCAAGGTTGTGACCGTGGAGCTGCCGCCGCTCAGGGACCGCAGTGAGGATATCCCTCTGCTTACAGATTATTTCCTGGCCCGCTATGCGCGGGAGATGAATATCGAGAACCCGGGCATTTCTCAGGAAGCCCGGCAGATGCTGGAAGGCTATTCCTGGCCCGGCAATGTGCGGGAGCTGGGAAACGCCATCAAGAAAGCCCTGATTTTCAGCCGGGGCTATCCGATCCAGCCCAGGGACGTCCAGCAGGCAATTGCCGGAAATATGCCGGAAAACGATACCCCGGCTGTTGAAACCCTGGAGTCTGCCGGCCGGCAATGGATACGCGAAAAGCTGGCCGCAGGCGGCAGCCCGGAGATGTTCAATCATCTCATGGACCGGTTCGGCAGCATGGTGGTCAGCGAGGCCCTGA
>CAZTHW010000310.1:0-2863 GCA_964613595.1 uncultured Desulfobacteraceae bacterium
ACTGTATAGAGAATGTTTTTCTGCCGGTCTGTGATCCGGTTTTGTTCCTGGCGCTTCTGCAGTCCGGTGGCGGCTGCGGTCAGAAGCAGTCCGCACACAATGCACATGCCCAGGGCAAACAGTATGGATTTGGCCGTGTCAGACATGGGGAATCCTCTTTTTGATCCGCAGCCGGATTTCCGTGTATTCCAGCAGCGGGGCAAACATGTTCATAAACAGGATCGCCAGCATCACGCCCTCGGGAAAGGCCGGGTTGACCACCCGGATCAGCACGGTCAGGGCGCCGATGAGAAAGCCGTATATCCACTTGGCCCGGTCCGTGCCCGGTGCGGTGACCGGGTCTGTTGCCATGTAGGCCGCGCCGAAGGCAAATCCCCCGGCAGCCAGGTGATATAGCGGATTCACGGAAAACCAGGGCATGGTCTGCGGTGTTGCAAGCAGGTTAAGCAGAAATCCGGTGGCGAGCAGGCCGGCAATGCAGCCCAGGATAATCCGGTAGGAGGCAATGCCTGCGGCGATCAGTATCAGGGCGCCGATAGCGGCACAAATTGCAGATGTCCCGCCTATGGTGCCCGGATAATTTCCGATGGCCAGGCTGGCCAATGTGTAGCCTTTGGATGCCAGCATTTCCTGGATATGATTGAAAGGGGCCTGCAGTGTGGTCAAGGCAAGCGGCGTGGCCCCGGTGACTGCATCGGCGGCACCAGCCGTGTTTTGCCGGATGGCCACCCAGACCGCATCGCCCGACATCTGGGCCGGGTAGGCAAAAAAGATAAATGCGCGCGCGGTCAGCGCCGGGTTGAAAATGTTTCTGCCGGTGCCGCCGAAGACTTCTTTGCCGATGACCACGCCGAAGGTGATGCCCACGGCCACCTGCCACAAAGGGATGGTGGGCGGCAGTGTGAGGGGAAAAAGCAGGCCTGTCACCAGGAAGCCTTCGCTGATGGAATGCTTTCGCACGGCGGCAAATACAAGCTCCCAGAACAGGCCCACGGCATACGATACGATAATAACGGGCAGCACGATCATCAGTCCCGTGCCTGTCGTGGATATAAGATCCGTGGACATCCCCGAGGCCAGCCGGGTGTGATACCCGGTGTTGTATATGCCGAAAAGCAGCGGCGGGATCAGGGCCACCAGCACCATGCTCATAAACCGTTTCAGATCCAGGCTGTCGCGAACCAGGGGGCGATGTCTGGTGGCTTCTGCCGGGAAGAAAACCACGTCTTCAATGGCTTCAAACAGGGGGCCCAGCTTTTCCAGGCGCCCGCCCGGTTCAAAGTGCTTGCGCGGGATGTCAAATATTTTGCGCAGTGTTGTTTCAATCCGGCCCATGGGTTATATCCGCTCCCTGAAATAGGCGTGCCTGGTTTGCTGGAAAGTATGGCAGAGCTCGATCTTGGACGGGCAGACATAGGCGCACAGCCCGCATTCCACGCAGTCGAGCAGGCCGTGGGAAAGCGCCTCCTCGATCTCCCCGGCCCGGATGCACTTGTACGTGAACTGGGGCAGAATGTCGACCGGGCAGACCCGGGTGCAGTTGCCGCAGTTCACGCATGCCCGTTTTGCCCCGTGCATGTCCGCGTCCACGGGCAGGGGCTTTGGGTTGAATATGGAGAGAAACGTCCGCGAACAGGTCGGCTTGTTTGTTCCAGGGCGCATGAAACCGAACAACTCCCGTCTTCCGGATTCAGTGATTAAAAACAGCGCGGTTTCGTAAAGCCCCAGATAGGATTTAATTGAGCCGCTGTAGCCGCGAAACAAACCGCCTGTCACCCATCTGTACTTATCCGGCTCGATCACCCCGCTGATAAGTGTGTGCAATGGCGCCCCGATCCGGGTGCTGACATAACGGCTTTCGATATCGGCACCGGAAACCGCAACGGTACGCCGGGTGGGATATCGCCCGGTCTCCAGAAATTCGCCCAGCAGGACCACGTCCTGGCCCCGGATAAACCAGCCGCGGTTTTCACTTGCTGTAGTCTTGTTATGAAAGTGCACCACGCCGGGATCTTCTGCAGGATACGCGCCGCGTATGCGGTGGGTCACTCGGTTTTCAATTTCGGCATCCAGGTCTGCGGATTTTGTGCTTTTGCATACGTACGTGTGCCCGCAGAGAATTTCCAGTGCCTGCAGGCCGGTTTTAAATCGCCGCAGATCCGCGGGCGTGTTCAGGTAAATGTCCGGGGGCGGGTGAAACGGGTCCAGGTTGTCCATGGCCACCCAGATCATGGCCGGGGTCTCGGCGGGATCAGCCACGGACCGGTAGACGATGTCCCGGATAAGGGGCCACATGCCGGCGTTTAAAAGGATTTGCACGAGCCGGGCCCGGGTCATCCGGGGCAGTTCCGCTCCGGGATGCGCCCCGAAATCTTCATGTTCTTCTGTTTTTTGGGTTTGGATGACAATTTCCCGGATTACGCGCCTGGGGCCGTAGCGGATGTCCACGACCTGCCCGCCGGCAGGGGAGGCAAACACAATGTCGGTGTTTTCCTTATCCTCGTAAAGGGGCGTGCCGATTTTGACCCGGTCGCCGGTGTCCACCCGCAGCCGGGCCTTGAGAAGCGGGATACGCTCGGGCATGGCCGCCACCTCTTTCGGCGCCGGGGCGGCTTCGATCCGGTGCTCGGGCTGCCCGGCGATTTTGAACCGGTTTATTGGAAGCTCTTGTTTTGGATTCATATCTTCAATTGCTTTTGGCGATTCGGAGAAAAACATATTATACTATAACCTAAATTGAGCGATTTTCAAGTTTGTCGCAGATACGTTGCCTTTCCGGAAATTACAATCGATACCAGGGCGGCACCGGTCGGGCGGATACGGCGTTAACCGATTCGTCCCATGATTTTATTCACGTGCATAC